>DDSI01000058.1 GCA_002343335.1 Bacteriovoracaceae bacterium UBA2394 | reverse complement strand
CTCTTTGCCTTTCCCGAAAATGGCCAAGTCCAAGCCTAATGAAATGGTGGTCTTTTCTTTTATTGTTTATAAGTCCCGCGCGCATCGCGATGCTGTTAATAAAAAGGTAATGAGCGATCCGGCAATGAATGATCCTAAGCTGGCTAAGATGCCGATGCCTTTTGATATGAAAAAAATGGCCTACGGCGGCTTTAAGACCATTGTTGAGGCCTAAACATAAGATTCATTCTGATATAGAGAAAAATCTGGAATTTTCCAGATTTTTCTTGATTTTTAGCGAAAATTAAGCTAGGCTAAAGTTGTTTCATAATTTACTTCGCATAGACCCTCACTATGCAGAAAGAGGCAAAAGCAAGAATAAAAATAAACAATTTACTCCAAGCGTCTGGCTGGAGATTTTTTGATGATGAAAATGGCACAGCAAATATCGTTTTAGAAAACAATGTTAAGCTCACAAAATCTGCCGTTGATGATTTTGGAAACGATTTTGATAAAATAAAAAACGGATTTATTGACTTTCTCTTGCTTGATGAAAAAAGTTTCCCTTATGTAGTGCTAGAAGCAAAATCAGAAGATAAAGACCCACTTAACGGCAAAGAACAAGCTCGTCGGTATGCGCAATCTCAAAATGTCCGCTTCATTATCCTTTCGAATGGCAACATCCATTATTTTTGGGATTTGGAACGAGGCAACCCGTCAATCATTACCGTTTTTCCTACGCCAGAATCACTCAAGCATATTGAATCCTTCAAGCCAGACTCCAGAAAGTTGAATGAAGAAAAACTCACGCCCGATTTTATTGCACTCACCCAAAATCCTGTCTATCAAAAAGACCCTCGCTGGACAGACGAGAAGCAGAAATCAGAACTGATTAAGGAATACGATCTGAAATTCTTGCGTCCGTATCAGTTGAAAGCTATCGAAGAACTCCAAGCATGGGCGCAAAGTGGGAAAGACCGCTATCTCTTTGAAATGGCGACCGGAACCGGAAAGACTCTTACTTGCGCCGCCGTTATCAAGCTGTTTCTTAAAACTGGAAATGCAAAGCGAATTCTTTTCTTGGTAGACCGCATTGAGCTTGAAGATCAGGCGGCGAAAAATTTTAAAAAGTGGCTTTCCAAGGATTACACGACCGTTATCTACAAAGAAAACAGAGACGATTGGCGCAAGGCGGAGATTGTCGTTTCTACAATACAAAGTCTTTCGTCCGGCAACAAGTATCAGAAACTTTTCACTCCGACAGATTTTGACCTCATTATTTCGGACGAAGCGCACCGCTCAATCGGCGGAAACAGCCGAGCGGTTTTTGAATATTTTGTCGGCTACAAGCTCGGACTCACCGCTACTCCCCGAAACTACCTCAAAGGTATAGACTCTGCAAAACTGAATGAGAAGGACCCGCGAGCGTGGGAGCGCCGCCAACTTCTTGATACTTACACTACTTTCGGCTGTGAGAACGGCGAGCCGACTTTTCGCTACAGCTTACTCGATGGCGTAAAAGACGGTTTCTTGGTCAATCCGGTCGTTGCTGATGCACGCACTGAAATCACTACGCAACTTCTCTCTGACGAGGGGTATTCGCTAATTATTGACACCGAGGAAGGTAAAGAGGAACAGACTTTTTATCAAACCGATTTTGAAAAGAAGTTTTTCTCCGACAAGACAAACACAATTTTCTGCGAGACATTTCTCAAAAACGCCCTCCCCGACCCAGTGAGTGGAGAGATTGGTAAAGGCATTATCTATTGCGTAAGCCAAAAACACGCGACAAAAATCACACAAATTCTCAATCAGCTTGCGGATAAAATGTGGCCGGGCAAATACAATTCAGATTTTGCCGTGCAAGTTACTTCAAACATTCCCGACGCACAGCAATTCACAATCAATTTCGCGAACAACAACCTGAATGGCTACACGAAATGGCTTGATGGATATAAATCAAGCAAAACGCGCGTTTGCGTGACTGTCGGCATGATGACGACCGGATATGACTGCCAAGATATTTTGAACCTTGGGCTTATGCGTCCGATTTTCTCACCGACTGACTTCATCCAGATCAAAGGGCGCGGTACACGCAAATTTAACTTCTCGTTTGAAAATCGTGAGGATGGAGAGGTAGAAGAAACAAGGACAGAAAAAGATAAATTCAAACTTTTCGACTTTTTCGCCAACTGCGAGTATTTCGAGGAGAAGTTTAACTATGACGAAGTTCTCAAAGTACCGAAAGTAGGCACTGGTGGAACGGGCGGAGAGCCGATTGATATTGATGAAGTAGTTATCGGAACTCCTGACCCGCTAAAGACTTTCAATGAGAAAGCAATCGGTGTTGAAGGGATGAAAGTAGACCGCAAACTCTTTGAGAAATTTGAGGATGTGCTCAAGTCCGACAGTTTCGTAAAAGAAAAATATGAGCAGGGCGATATGCAAGCTATCGAGGAGTATGTGAAGACAGAGATTTTCGACAAGCCCGAGGATTTCTACAACCTAGAGAAACTGCAAAAATCTGCAAAAGTAGACCGCCGTCTCTCTTTGCGCGAAGTTATAGACCGCGTATTCGGTCGCCTTGATAAATTCAAGAATAAAGACGAGCTATTGGAGGAAGAATTCGAAAAATTTATCTCCATCTATAAGCCGGATAGCAAGTATTACTACCCAATCAAGAATTTCCTCAAGGCGTACATCACCGACAACGAGATTCGGGAAATTGTGGAGTCAAAAGAGTATGGTCGATTCGCAACAAATCCGAAAGTTTCAATGGCGGACTATAAGGAACTGAACGGCTTCCGCGAAGTCATTCCCGAGTATGTAAAAGACTATGTGTCCGTGAATACATTCATGTAATTTATGCTTACCCAAGAAACAAAACGAAAAATAGATTCCGCTCGGCAAATCCTTGTCGGCAAAGTCCCTGATCCAAAGGCGCAGGTGGAGCAAATCACGACTGCGCTCATCTATAAATTTATGGATGATATGGACAAGGAGGCCATCGAGCTTGGAGGCAAGGCGCGTTTTTTCACCAACGGATTCCAAAAATACGCATGGACGAAATTGCTTGACCCGAAACTCGGCGGACATGAGCGACTAGAGCTTTATGGCGAAGCCGTCGCGCGAATGTCCCAAAACCCGCACATCCCGCAATTGTTCCGCGATATTTTCAAAGATGCTTTCCTGCCGTATCGAAGCCCCGAAACTCTTACTCTCTTTTTGAAAGAAATAAACGGCTTCACTTACGATCATAGCGAAGAACTCGGCAATGCTTTTGAATATCTGCTTTCAATCCTCGGCTCGCAGGGCGATGCAGGACAATTCCGTACGCCTCGGCACATCATTGACTTTATCGTCGATGTCATAGAGCCAAAAAAGGGCGACACGATTCTCGACCCTG
>DDSI01000167.1 GCA_002343335.1 Bacteriovoracaceae bacterium UBA2394 | reverse complement strand
GAGCTGATCCACATCAAAAGAAAGGCTGCCATCTCTTCAAGCGTAACTAGGAGGAGGACTTTTTGACCAGCTTCTCTAGATCTTTCTTTTCGGTTTCCAGAGTTTTTAGCTTAGCCTGGTAAAATTCTCGCAAGGCTTGAAGCGCCTTGTCGTCGGCGTGCTTCTCTTCCGAACCTTCTTCGAACTTCTTCAGTTTGCTCTCACGATCGAGCAATTTAGCTTCCATCTCTGAGAGGGCAAACTTCAGCTGTTCCGTTTCCGTTTGATGCTGAAGCTCCTTACCTTTCATGAGCGCATCTAGCTTCGGCTTGAAAAGACTGCGCTGAGCTTCGAGGGCCTTGTCTAAAGAATCAAATTTTGCCTCTTCCAGCTCTCGAACCTTCTGCTCTAACTCTCCGATTCGATCTTTATGCTTCTGCATGTATTCTTTTTGTTCTTCATCTTGCGCCAAGAACTGAAGACGGCCCTTCAAACTCGAGGGCACAGGTGATCCCACAAGACGATCAAGCATATCTAAAATCACATTTTCGGATCGAGGTGCGGCAAGATACGCATTCGCTGCACCGGGAGATTTTTGATGATTCAGAAATTCAGGAGAGGGTGGAGAAAAATTGAGCAGGAAAATAGGTGTGGAAAGCTCGGCAGTTTTTAATTTTTCTACAATCTTAAGCGCCTTTTGCATCGACGCATCCGTTTGAAAGGCAAACAAATACAGATCGTGATCGCCCACTGTCACGTGTTTCAAGGCATCAGGCAAAATTTGATCAACGAGGTAGCCGACTCTCGACAGCACGTCACAAAAGGTAAATTGAGCTTCGAAATCGCAGACGAGTAGCCGCGGTACCCCCTCCAGGGACCCCATCACTCAATTATATGCAGGCCAATTCTTTAGGGCACCGCCCCACGACCAAACCGCAATTCCTATCGGAAAAACTCGAATGCTTCCGCGACACCCTTGTGGGTGATCTCACCGGCATGCACATTCAAGCCCTTTGCCAATGCGGGATCTTCTTTGAGAGCCTTTCGAAGTCCCATCGCCGCAAGCTTGCGCGCGTAGGGCAAGGTCACATTCGTCAGAGCAAATGTAGAGGTTCGCGAGACCGCGCCGGGAATATTCGAGACGCAGTAGTGAAGCACGCCACTATCCATATAGGTCGGATTCGTGTGCGTCGTCGGTTTCGAACTTTCAAAGCAACCGCCTTGATCGATGGATACATCGACCACTACTGAATTCGGTCGCATGCGCTTCATCATATCTCGCGTAACGAGTCTCGGAGCTTTCGCGCCGGTGATGAGCACTGCGCCCACGAGTAAATCCGAGAGCGCAACTTCTTCCGCAATGGCTTCGGCATTGGCGACGATGGTCGTGATACGACCGCCGTAGAGATCATCGAGGTACGCCAATCGAACAGGATTGATGTCAAAAATTGAAACTTGAGCGCCAAGACCCACTGCCATTTTCAACGAATTCATTCCCACGATTCCCGCGCCAACGATTGTCACACGACCAGGCTTTACCCCAGGGACGCCACCAAGAAGCACGCCGCTTCCGCCTTTATCTTTTTGAAGATAGTGCGCGCCAATTTGCACCGCGAGTCGACCCGCCACTTCCGACATAGGACGAAGGAGCGGCAACGAGCCATCGTCGAGTTGAATGGTTTCATAAGCGATTCCAGAAACTTTTTTATCCAAAAGTTGTTTGGTGAGCTCGGGAGCGGGAGCGAGGTGCAAATAAGTGAAGAGAATTTGCCCCTCCCGCATCATGTTCACTTCTACCGGCTGGGGCTCTTTTACTTTGATGATCATCTCGGCGAGTTGAAAAACTTCCGCAGCGGTATCGCAAATCTTAGCACCGGCTTGAATGTAGTGCTCGTCGGTAAGGCCGCTGCCAATACCCGCATTCTTCTGCACATACACTTCATGTCGATCTTGAGTGAGGATCGCAACGCCCGCAGGAGTTACGCCAACACGATATTCATTGTCCTTAATTTCTTTTGGCACGCCGATAATCATGGGGCGATCCTCGGGCATTCGCCTTTCAGCTGTCAATTATTCGGGTGCTCGAATTGTTCCGGCGTCCGGAGTCCTTCGGAGGGTCAATGTGAGCCTTTACCCTTGAGCCCCATGTTTAGGGATGGCCCTCACCTTGCATTGCCTGGGGGGATGAATTTACAGAGCCATCCATCTCGTCGCCTTTCAGGGTTCATGCTTCTTCATCTCATTTGGGGATTTGCCTTCTTTTCAAGCTTTCTATTTATTTGCGCTCACTTCATCGGTCAGAGGAAGAAGGGTATAGAAAAGCTCAACCTCACCCATGTTCAGCTCGAGCGCGCCAGTCGAGGCAGTGGAACGCCCACGGGGGTTCTTCGCGATCCGGAGAATGGTCTCTTTTATATAGAGGTCCTCACCGACGAAAGCTCCCCCCTTCTTCTATCCCGTCGTCCTCTGAGGCGAAATGACATGCGAACCACCCCCAATTCAGACGTCCAAAGGGAGGATTGGATCGATGAGTCCGACCCTCGAATCCAACTCCCCTCCCGCCGAATTTACCAAACACACGAGCGCATCCATTTCAAATTCGACTTCAATTAGGACTTTAATTGGAATTGGGGACAGTATACGTATTTCCTAATTAGGTTTTGAGTTCCCAAGGCCCTAATTGGGAAATACGTATACTGTCCCCAATTAAGGTTGGGGCGCTCATGCCCCAATTTAACACCCCCTCGACTGGGTACTGTCACGAGTACCCCAGCGGAAAACGGTCAATAAATCAGCTACTTACCCCCGCAGCCACCGAACACACCCCCTGGCACGATCTTTGCTCTTATTTGCGAAGTAAGGGGATTTTTCCTCACGAACGTAAATAGGGAGATAACTTATGACTTCTTTAAAACAATCTTTTCAAAAGAGCCTTGGCTTCGGCCTCTTGGCATTCACCACTGCGATTTTAATCAGTGGATGCGGCGCCGACGGCGAACTGGATCGGCAACCATTCCAAGCCATCGACTTCCGAGCCATTGAATGGGTTAAGCCTCTGAAAAAAACGCCTCCGGTTGACGATGTCGCGATTGACGGATCTTTTGAATTCAAAGTGGAAGGCGTGCAACGCTGTCACTTGAATGAAATCGGCGGAAGTCTTTACGTTTACAAGCGCGGGGAAGACGCTCAAGAATCGGGCATCTTACTCACAGCCGCTTACCCCGTCAGACTTTCAAACGATTCCTGCAAATACGTTCTCTATCCTAAGAAGGCGTTGACGAAGAATACTCACTACGTCGTCGGATTCTACGGACAGCCTGATGCCGTCAGCGGAGAACAGCAGATCGTCGAAGACTCCAATGAATTCATTACGGGTGAAAAAACTGAGTCCAAGCTCACCTTGACTGAGACATTCGGATTCTCTGGTAAGCAATTTTATACTTCCACGATTTCCACATTTAACCTGGTCGATGAAAATGGAAATTTCGATCTGAGCGCGGACGACGCCGAGACGCTCCTCGAAGATATCGCCAAGCTTGCCGGCGGAGCGATCAATACGTTTGTCACCGGTTTCGGTGCGATATCCTTGACCAATGATCCTAATGCAAACAACAACCCGACTCGATGGGCGACGTTTGTCTTCAATACTTCACTTAAGCAAGCGTCCGTTACCCACGGATCCATTGGCGTCTATAAAATTCGCGAGAACCAATCGGGTTCAGGAATTTTTGAAGCGGTGGGTAGTTCTGAAGTGATCTTTAATCCGAACGAACCCGATCAAGCTCAGCTGAAATGGCCTCTGGTCTCTCAACTCTTCGATGAAGAAGATCAGAACAAAACCGAACTTCCGGTGGTCATCCTGGTGAGCCAGGAACTCACGGGTAAAACTTCAGGTGCTCGATTGAAGCACACCTACATGACCTTTACGATTTTGAAGAAACCCTAAGCGGTTTCAAGGCGGCGGCGAGGGATAAATCCTTCGCCTCCTTCAAAAGAACAGATCGGTGTCTGGTTCTTTTGAAGGAAAAGGCAAGGCAATGGCATTTTCGCAAAAAATTTGGTCCATCCTCGTTATCGGCGCTGCTCTCTCAGGATGCGCGACCGGCCTCGATAAAGAAGTTCCCACCGGGGCCGATGCAATCGATGTCGTCGATGAATGCCAATCCACGCCGGTCGACGGCCAAGAAAATGTTCCTCTCGATCAAACGATCGAACTCACTTTCAACCGAATGATCGATCCCGGATCTGCCGATGAGCGCTACTTCCATCTCTTTACGGCAGATGGCGCGACGGTGCAGACAGTTCAAGATCCCAATGGTCGACTTCAACCCGCGCTTAATATCAGCCACGCCCTTGTGGATGACGACACGGGATCGTGCCAACATCCCAATAATGCGCAGGCCTTAAACGGTCAGTCCACAGAGCGCCAAAAAGTTTCTCGTCTCTATATCACTCCGGTACGACCTCTCATGCCGGAGACCGAGTACCGACTCTATTACGGACCCAATGCCAACGCCCTTTCGAATCGCGAAGAAGAAAATACTTCGCAGGACGGAAATGATGAAACGGCTGAGCCGGGAACGGGAATTGTTTCTCTCCCCACTCAGCCCGGCGAAACCATGGCGTATGTTCAAGGAAACACCAAATCTTTTAAGACAGGCAGCGATCTCTTTAAATTTCAAAAAGGCCAAAATGATATTTCCCACTGCAACTATCGAATCATCAATGCCAATGAAGAAGGCGCGAGCAGCTTGTCGTTTCAATCAATCGTCGCAAACTCTATTGCCATGACAAAGGGCGTGAGCATTCAATGCGCATTCACACAACCGAATCGAGTGCATGCCGTCGATACTCAGCGCACACTCACGAAAGAGATGGTTGCCACTAAAAATAAGGACGCTCCCGGGGCGGCTGTGTTTACCATCGAAGCCAGCGATTACGTCTCCGATCTCGCGCGCAAAATTCCAAAACCCGCGTCTGCTAACCCGACCGATGCTCTCACGAACTGGCATCGATTTATGAATGGCACGGTTTACAAGCGCATCTCAGGAACATGGAAGACCACTCACGGACGAAAAATTTTAAGATTCGATCCTGACACCAACTGCTCGGATCCTGGCTCGTGTTTTTATCCTGACAATAAAGACATCAAAACCATTGCACAGGTGGTGGTCGCGGTGATCTATGGCCCCGGATTTTCTTCCACCACGACGAAGCAAGCGTTGAAGCGCCCTCATTATATTGTTGCGTTCGCCCATGTCTCCGGCTTCATGAAAGATCTTTTTAACGCCTCTAGTTTTTCGCCTGGACAAAACACGAGCTTACTCGGAGGTGGAAGATGAAATTAAATCACCTCAAAATGTTGCTCGCACTCAGTTTCGTCTTGCAAAGTTGCGGTGGCGGAGAAGCCACGAGTGAACCAGGTCGCTCCATTACGGGCCGCCTCTATTCCACCTCCGTGAGCGTTTACAATCAATTCCCCGCTCGAAATGCGACAGAAGTTCCACCCGATTCGCTCATTCAATTGGAGTTCACGGGAGGTTCTCTCTCGAGCGACCTCGAAAACCTCGAGCTTTATAAATTTTATGCCGTGAATGCAGAGACAGGCGATGTCGTCCCCGCCACGTTGGAATTGAATGAGGATCGCACGATTCTCACTATGATTCCCGAACAAGGGCTGGAAACGGGAACGACCTACGATGTCCATTCGCTGGGACTCACCGATGAAGAGGGTGCCTACATCGCTCAATTTCATTCCCGATTTATCACTCAACAATTTGGAAAAGGGCGGGGCGATTTCGAAGTTATTGATATCAAACCGAGTGGAGCTCTTGCTCCCAATCAACCTTTTCACGTGACTTTTTCCCGACCCATTTCGACGACAGGAAATCTCCAAGATCTTGTCGCCGCTTGGACGGATCGCATTCAAGTCAGTTCAGGTCTTTTAATAGACGTGCGTGGCCGAACCGGCCTTCAACCCATCGAGGTCAAAGTGAAATTGCGTTGTGACGACACGTCCGGTTGCGCAACGCTGGAGGTTTCTCCGAAAAGAGGAACTTGGATCCCAGGAAATGGATTTGGGTTAGGAGGAATTTTGATCGATGTGAAAGCTTCTGATGGAACGTCCATTGGAATTCAAGCCGCTGACAACCGGGAGGGCAACAAGGCGGAGCAAACCTCACGCACGATTTTGCCGTGGGGAGATTAAATTTTGATCGAGTTCTTATTCAAGTTTCCTAGGGGGTAGAACATACGGGTTCGCCTTGGAAGTTTAAGGGATGATGGTTCTGACCATCAAAAAGACTTCCAAGCCGGACCCGTCTTATTTTGTAAGTTGGCTCGGCTTCTCCTTCGCATTACCCTGCGACTCAGAGATTCGCAGACTGAAATTGATGTCCTTTTTTTGATCCCGCGTATCTCTTCAAAACAGGTTGCAGAATTTCTCTCACGAAGCGATCCACTTGCTCCGCAGACATTCCGCTCAACGATTTACCCAGTGAAGATTTGGATTTCTTAATTTTTCCTTGAACCATTTTCTTACGAATCTTTTCGTGAAGCTCTTGGCGCGATCCACCTTTGATCGTGCCCACCATCATCTCTTCTTCCGTCAGGAAGAGCGGACGATATTTATCCAGACGTGTTTTAATTTCCGTCTTTTCCACCCGGAGACCCGCCAAAATTCGATGCGCAATCTCTAACAATGCATCGGCCGTCAAAAATGCTTCCGGCAACACGAGTCTTCGATTGCTGGAATCATCCAAGCTGCGCTCCAACCACTGGGTTGCATGCGTCCACATTCCATTTTGACTGAGCGACATCAAGAATCGAGACAGGCCGGTGATTCTCTCGGCCATCATCGGATTTTGTTTGTACGCCATAGCGGAGCTGCCCACTTGGGCTTTTCCAAACGGTTCCTTCACCTCATTCAAATGTTGGAGCAGCCGCAAGTCGTAACTCATCTTCGAAAGACTCGAACCCAAGTTCGCAAGCGCATTTAAAAACCAAACGTCCACTTTGCGGGAAAGAGTTTGGCCACTCACCGAAACGGCGCGAGAAAATCCCATCTTTTTGCAAACCGCATCATCCAGCTGCCAAACCTTTTTTCGGTCGCCGTTAAATAAAATCAAAAATGACGCTTGGGTACCCGTCGTCCCCTTACAGCCGAGAGGAACAAGGCGGTTCAACGCAAATTGCAATTCTTCCAGATCCCAAATTAAATCG
>DDSI01000037.1 GCA_002343335.1 Bacteriovoracaceae bacterium UBA2394 | reverse complement strand
AATTGAAATTGAAGGTATTACCGACGTCGCGCCGCCTCCTGTTGTGAATCCACCTGCTCCGCCGATTGAACCTGCGACAATTTCCACACCGGTGATGGATATTCCCGATATGCCGGGAGAAGTGACAGGCGGTGAAAGAATGCCTGTGGGTATCGATCTCAATTTGGATTTACCCGATCCCAATGATCTCGAAAGAAAGATTGAAGAGATTTTTGCAAATGCCAATGCGGGCATTGAAGGGGGAGTCATCGAGAAACCCGTTGACCCCTCGAAGACTAAACAAATGTCAACGGCCGACGCACCAACGCTCAAACCTGCTACCGCGCCGACGCCTGCGCCTACGCCGACCCCTGCCGTCGTTCAAGCGCCAGTGGCCGCACCATCTCCAGTGGCCGCACCTAAACCGATTGCACCTGCTACAAAAGAAGAGGCGGAGTTAGCGGCTCTCATGTCTTCCATTCAAGGAGCCTATGATTTGGCTGCCGAAGAAAAGGCGGAGGCCGAGAAGACGGCAGCAGGTTCCACTCTTTCAAATTTCGGGAATGATTCAAAAGCAGAAGTCGTCGGAGAAAAATCCTCGGGCCCTGGAAGGAGTGGACATGGCGCAGCCTAAATCCACATCTGCTCCACGAGCCGATGACTATCAATTTGGGGTTCTTATCGTCGACGATGACGAGACCATTCTTAATTTACTGAAGGAAATTATCACCATGGTTCCGGGCTGCCATGTGAGAACGGCTACGGAGCCAGCGATCGCAATGAAAGAAATCGTTCGAAACAATATCGATATTGTGATTACCGACGTGCACATGCCTGGGGTGACGGGGCTTGAAATGCTCAAAGATATTGTGGCTCTCGAGCGGACGCCGGAAATTATCGTGATGACTGCCTATCCGTCCGGCGAGATCGCCAACCAAGCCATGGAGCTTGGGGCGATGAGCATGATCGCGAAACCTTTCGACGATATTGCTCAAGTCCCGGCCGAACTTGAAAAGGCAATTAAGAAAATTCTACGACAGCGATCGACAGAAAAAGAAGTTGCCGCCAAGAAAAGGGAACTCGCATCCCTTCAAACCTCAGCTCCCGATACGGATGAGGTGATGAAGGTGAGTCTACCCGATTCGCCCGTCGAGGATCCTCGAAAGAACGGTCCAAAGCCTGCGGAGCAGGGCGCGCCGGCGTCGACGTCGGTTTCGGCCCCGTCGGAAGCGCCGCCCGTCAAAGAACCGCTCGATTACGGCGTGATGCCGACGCGAAAACTTTATCCCATTTCGTTGTTGGAACCCTTGATCGAAATCGAGATGGAGCGTTGCAAGCGTTACAAGAGACAAATGGCAATCGGCATGATCGATATTCCAGAACCTTCTCCTTCAGCCGATCAGATTGAGCGTCAGACGCACCGTCAGGAGCAGATTGAGCTTTTAGAAAACTGCGTTCGAAAAAGTGATGTGATCTTAGATGCGGGTGCAGATGGTGTGGCCGTCCTTGCCTATGAATGTAATCGCTTAGGGGTCGAAGTTGTGGAGCATAAGCTCATGGCCTCTGGATTTCAGCATACAGGATTCGGAGTATATCCCTCCGAGGCAAAAAACCCTGGAGATGTCATCGAAGTCGCCAAGAGAAATCTTCAAGGCAAAAGAAAATTCCAGATCTTGGTATTGGAACAAGAAGAATTTTTCGCTCGCATTTTGCTCAACATGCTTTCCGATCCCAAATATTTCCCGACGTGGTCGAAGAGCTTCGAAGATGCTTATCAGATGATTATCCGGATGACGGAAAAGCTGAAGCTTCTCACCTTGTCGATGACGAAGGACCCTAAGCAATGGGCTCTTTTGGCGCGATTGAAGAAGGAAAACCTCGTTCAGTGGCCCATTCTTCTCTTTATCGATGTACCTCTCACGCCTCCTCTCCGAGATCAACTTCGAACTTTCGGAGTTCGTGCGGTGATTAATCGAGCGATCAGTCAGGAAGAATTTACTTACATCGTGCAGACATTGGTGCTGCCCAAACCCATTCAAGAAGAGCGAAAGAACTTCCGCGCACTCGTAACGTTGCCTGTGCAATATGAATTTGAAGGTAAAAAGCTGTCGTCGAATACATTTACCCTATCGAGGGATGGGCTCTTCATTCGTGATATGAATCCTCCGCAAAGTGGAACTCGCATGCAGTTAGAAATTTTTATGCCAGGCCAAACAGGCTCCCTGAAAACGACCGCAGAAGTGCTTTATGCGGTTCCGTACTTTGTGGGCGTGAATCGATTTCATGTGGCAGGCGCTGCGGTGAAATTTCTAGACTTCACCGAAGAACAGAAAAATCTGATCGACACGTTCGTGAGCCAAAGCCGAACTTCGTATTTCCTCTAAATTTTTGAATGAAATGGGAAAAAGCGGATCCGCTTTTGAGGCGTGACCCGCTTTTCTTTGGGATGGTGATAGTTGGTAGATATAAGGAGGAGTTAAAATTTTAATCCCAGCGACATTCCAGCTCCGTCATTCTTCACAATCGGAGACATATAGAAGGACACGGGCGTAGGTTGCGCGGTGACTTTCTTTTGAATCGCATCGTAAGCGTCGTTATGGTTCGAACCAGATACCGGGATCGAAACGGCTTGAGCTATATGACTGACGCCTAAAAGCCCGAGTGAGCCCAATCCTATAAGATATTCTCCGAAGCCGGCCCATACACCAGGCTCTCTATCTGCAGTTTGGGAGGCGACAAAGAATCCTACAGCCGAAGCTGTGGCAACTCCGTCGATAAGGGTGAAGACCCAGCCATAGTCGCTATATTTTCCAATCATCGCATGACCCAATCCGAAGCCTGCAACCAAACCGAGCGCCGAACCGCCAGCGATCTGTCCGCCCGAGAGGCGTCCTGTATTGTAG
>DDSI01000112.1 GCA_002343335.1 Bacteriovoracaceae bacterium UBA2394 | reverse complement strand
GCCTATGCGTTCGGATTCGCGATGCATGGAGAAGAGATGAGATCCTAGAGCCGTGGGAATTCCAGACTCGCGGAAATAATTTCGAAGGCCGTCATAATCGAGGACCTGGAGATCCACGTTGAACTTGGCCATCTCCGGAAATCGAAACTGAACGTGAAGCCATTGTTGAAAATAATTCTCCCAAGGAAAATCACTTCGAAAGCTGGGCCTATCAAACCATTCCGGAGAAAACATTACGCAGGTATTTTGAGAGGACACCGGAAGATCGCAGGAAGACGGTGAGACTTTTTTTTCAATAGCCCTAATCTTTTCTGCCCACTCGGGATGGCGACCCTTCGCCGCGTTCAAAGCCTCCTTCAATTTTGCATTCTCAAGCGGAGTACCTAAGATGTTTCGGAGAGCATTGATCAATTTTGCGGGAGAGCTTTCCGCAATATCGGACACCCACCAAAAATTAATTAACGCGTCTAGCCGCGATTCAACGTTCGAGATGGCGACCGCGCTAGGATTCAATTCATGGGTAATTGCAGTTTTGCAGTCTGGATTGGCGTAAAGCATGCGACTTCCTATCCCTAAAATTAGGACCATCACCCCCCCGGGCAATGTGGAAAGAAGTCTATACATACACGTTTACCGAATGAAGAAGCTCATAGCATGAAAGAATTTACGACGTAACGGGCGAAAGCTGGAATTTTTAGGATGGAATTCGTTCGCCTAGAAGAAGGCTCGCGGCGATCTGTGTGGGAAGATGAATCATCCGGCTCAAAATTCCAATGCGTGTTACCCAGTCTAAGATGAAAAGACCAAAGAGCACGGTTCCCCCGTAGGCTAAGTTCCAGTCGGAAAATTTTTGAGATAGGTTTCGGGGGAGCAGGCGCGCGAGCACGGTATGGCCATCGAGAGGCCCAATTGGCAGCAAGTTAAAAAACCCAAGAGTGAGATTAATAATGAGAGAGTACCAAAGGAGAAGAAGGAGAACCTGAGAATAGGTCTGACCCAGCCATTCATGCGCTCCGAGACGAATGAGAACTGCCGCAACGGTGGCCAAGACAAAATTCATCAGGGGTCCCGCAGAGGCCACCCAAAACTCCGCCCACGAAGATCGAAAATTATTGGGATTGATGGGCACGGGCTTTCCCCACCCAAAATGAATGATGAAAACGAGGATGGTTCCAAGCGGATCCAGGTGGGCGAAAGGATTTAACGTCAGCCTTCCCGCATGCTTGGGGGTGGGATCGCCAAAGCGAGTTGCCATCACGGCATGGCCCCATTCGTGAAAGGTCAATGCGGGAATAAAGGCCGCAATGATATAGGGCAGGTGCATTAAAGCTTGTCCTGTGAACATGCCGGGCCAAGATATCTGGATTTGACGCTGAGGCGAAGGATAGAATTGAGGTAGTGCAAAGCGCCAGAGGGACATTGCTAAAGACGAAACTAGCCATCGACGGGGGCAAGCCCGTTCGCGCGACATGGCTTCCCTATGGAAAGCAATCCATTGATGACAACGACATTGGGGCGGTCATTAAAGTTTTAAAGTCGGATTTTTTGACCACGGGGCCCGCGGTGGATGCTTTTGAAGAAGCTGTCGCGGAATTTTCGGAGATGCCATACGCCGTGAGCTTCAGTTCAGCGACGGCCGCTCTTCACGCTGTCATGGCGCTCATCAAAGTAGAGAAGGGCAAGCGAGTGGTGACAACGCCGAACACGTTCGCAGCGACTTCCAATGCTGTTCTCTACAATCAGGGCACGGTTGAATTTCAAGATGTCGAACCTCACACCCTTAATTTGGATGCCGATCGTCTAAGAAATTTGAACGATGTGACTGCGGTAATCCCCGTGGATTTTGGCGGAAACCCTTGCGACTACGAAAAATTTTTAGCGCTCAAGAAGCAATATGGGTTTCGATTAATCAATGACGCCTCCCATAGCTTGGGAGCCACTTATCGAGGAAAGCCAGTAGGAACCTGGGCAGATCTTTCCATATTCAGTTTTCACCCTGTGAAGTCGATGACGACGGGCGAGGGCGGGCTTGTTGTGACGAAGAATGAAGACGAAGCAAAATGGTTAAAAGCTTTTCGCGCTCATGGAATTTCCAGGACGGACATTCCGGGATTTTATAGACAGGATTTTTTGGGATTCAATTACCGCATGACCGATATCCAAGCGGCGCTTGGAACGAGCCAACTCAAAAAGCTTCCCGTTTTCATTCAGCGAAGACGAGAAATCGTCGACCAGTATCGTCGATTTTTCTCTCAGCTCGCCGATTACGTTGAAGGTCCGGTAGAGACCAAAGGAGCAGAGTCCGCGTGGCATCTTTTTCCCCTACGTCTCAAGTTGGACAAACTGAAGGTGGATCGCGATCAATTTTTGCGCGCTCTTCACGCCGAGAATATTGGTGCGAACGTTCATTATATTCCCGTTCATTGGCATCCCTATTACACCAAACTGGGCTTCAAGCGAGGTATCTGTCCCATTTATGAAGCCGAGTATCTTCGAGAGGTCTCACTCCCGCTCTATCCGGGGATGGTCGAGCAGGACGTCCAAGATGTTTGCGACGCAATTGAAAAACTGGTTGCGACTTATTCATCCACTCAACTCGCTTGATTCAGAGATCCGTTAGGCCTAGACCGAAGATGTGAATCTGCTCATTCTCTCAAATGCATCTGACTCTGCTCTAGCCTTGGCCGCATCCTTTTCGGCCTTGCATGGCGTGCGCGTACTTTTTGTGGAGAATGATTTTGCGCGAGCATCCATTTTGAGGAAGCGCACGATTTATGTGTCGATGGGGAATGAAGTTTCCTATCTGGTGCGCTTAAATGTCATTCACAGCTCCGAATTTACGCGGGAAGTGAAGGTAGACTTCGACGCAGGCGTGGTTGCGGGCCCCTGGGCGCTTTCCTCCCTGACAAAAGTTTTCAAATCGGCCGGTGATGCGCTCGCCTCAGATCTTGCATGGATATCCGACGAGGCCGTGCTTGCGAAGATTCCAGTTTGGCCTTGGCAAGGCGATGCTCAGATTCGCTTTGGTCGGACGGTGTCCGTCGCGATGGGATCGGATTTTGTTTGGGAGGCTCGTAAATTGGATGAATGGCCTCCCTCTCATCAGCGCTCCATTCTGACTTGGCAGAAAATCGCAAAACATTTTCAGATGCTTTTGTCCAAAAAAGCAGAGAAGAAACCGACCAAAACCTGGGTCGGAGCTGTGGAATCCGCCCAACCTCACAAAAATTTTTAGATGACCTTGCCTTTATTCTATCGAGTCCTATGGTTGTTCTTGTAAACTGAAAGCGAGGAGGGTTTTCATGCAAGCTCCATCCAACCAGAATGCAACTGAAAGAAAGTCCTGTGGTTCCGGCGTTGCGCGAGTGGCAATTTGGAAAGACTCTGAAGGAACCGTGAAGCTGCACGACGTGTTCACCACGTATTCTCAGGGCGTATTTTACGATTTCGCAAAACCCATTCAGCTTTTAGATGGATATGGCTGGAACTCCGCCATCCGTACCGACGATGCCGATGGATTTTTTACGATTACGTCGATTTAGGTTCAGTGCCGCTTTTTGAAATTGTTTAAGAATCGGAGGTACGATTCGAACCCTTTATGTACCTAGGGTGACAAATCGTACCTCCAATGAATTACGAGCATCCCATCGAGTGGCCGCAATTGACACATTTGTAGCATGCCCCATTTCGAACGGTGGTGTGACCACAGCTGTCGCAAAAGGGTGCATCGCCCATCATGTTCTTTAAGAAGCTCTCCGTCGCATCGCCTGATTTAATTTCAGCGCGAGGCGAGTTTGCCGTATTCGTGGGGGCCGCGATCGCAATTTCATCAATCGCAACCGCACCCGAGCTCGCTTGCGCGGCCGCTGCTGCAGCCGCCTGAGGAGCCGTGACGAGATCCGTCGGCTTCACTTGCACGAAGTCCGTTCGGCCAAGGTATTCCATACCGAGCACGCGGAAGATGAAGTCGATCACGCTGGTGGCGTACTTCACATTGGGATGGTCGCAAGATCCTTGCGGCTCAAATCGCGTGAAAGTGAATTTCTCCACGAACGTTTCAAGCGGCACGCCGTGTTGAAGTCCCATCGACACTGAGATGGCGAAGCAATTCATCATGCTTCGGAAGGCTGCGCCTTCTTTGTGCATATCGATAAAGATTTCGCCTAGCCCGCCATCAGGATATTCGCCGGTGCGCAGGTACACTTTGTGTCCGCCCACGCGCGCTTCTTGCGTGAAGCCTCGGCGCTTGGTCGGCAATTTCTTTTGGAAGGCCTTTTGAGGAGCGGGAGCCGCTGCCACCGCCGCTTGGCTCACGGCCGGAGCGGCTTTCTCTTCTTTCTTGTCGGCCTTCGTGTTCAAAGGTTGAGACATCTTGCAACCATCGCGGTAGACCGCGATGGCTTTGAGGCCCAACTTCCAACCTTCTTTATAGATCTCTTCGATTTCTTCCACCGTCGTGTGGTTTGGCAGATTCACCGTCTTCGAAATCGCGCCGCTCAAAAAGGGTTGCGTGGCCGCCATCATGCGAACATGGCCCATCGGAGCGATGTATCGCTCGCCCTTGCCACAGCGGTTTGCACAATCAAATACTGCGTAATGCTCTTTCTTCAGATGAGGTGCGCCTTCCACGGTCATGGCGCCGCAGACGATGTCATTCGTCTTTTCAATTTCATCTTCCGAGAAACCAAGGTGCTTCAACAAATCAAAGCCAGGTTGAGTGGCCTGCTCTTTGGTGACGCCAAGTTGCGTAAACGTGGCTTCGCCGAGCGTGAAGAAAGAAAACGCCTGTCGGAGTTCAAATACACCGGGCAATTTGGCTTCGATCTTCTTCAGGGTGTCTCTCGTGAATCCTTTGGCCAGCAACTTCTGAGTAGAAATGTAGGCATTTCCTTCCAGCGTCTGCGTGCCTTGCACGTAGTGCACGATCGCTTCCACCTCGGCAGGTTTGTAACCCAGTCGTTTCAAAGCCAGCGGCACGGATTGGTTGATGATCTTAAACGATCCACCGCCGGCCAATTTCTTAAACTTCACGAGCGCAAAATCGGGTTCCACGCCGGTCGTGTCGCAATCCATGAGGAGTCCAATTGTTCCCGTCGGTGCGAGCACGGTGAGCTGAGCGTTGCGGTAGCCATAAGCTTCGCCCAAGCTCACCGCCATATCCCAATCTTCTTGGGCGGCTTGAATGAGCTCGGAGTCAGTCGTGTGAAGTTTGTAGGCTTGATCGCGATGCATGCGCATCACATTCAACATGGAATTCGCATTCTTCTCATAGCCAGGGAAGGGTTCCTTCTGTCCGGCAATCTCCGCAGACACTCGGTAGCCGTGACCACAGAGGATCGCCGTGAGCGCGCCCGCCATCTGATGAGCTTCCGTGGAATCGTAAGGAAGGCCATTCACCATGAGAAGCGTGCCTAAATTTGCGTAACCTAAACCAAGAGGTCGGTAGTCATGCGAATTCTTCGCCACCGTTTCGGTCGGATAGCTGGAGTAGTCCACCAAGATTTCCTGCGCAGTGGTGAAGACGCGGATGGCATGACGATAGCCATCGATGTCGAAACCTTTTTTCTCATCCCAAAACTTCATGAGATTGAGCGAAGCCAAGTTGCAGGCCGAGTCATTCAAGAACATGTACTCGGAGCACGGGTTGGAGGCGTGAATGCGATCCGTTTCCTTGCAGGTATGCCAGTTGTTGATCGTCGTATCGTACTGAATGCCGGGATCGGCGCATTCCCAAGCGGCTTGAGCAGCTTGTCGCCAGAGGTCGCGAGCCTTGTAGGTGTCGCAAACTTCGCCCGTGGTGCGGAATGTGGTCGAATAATTTTCATCATTCTCCACGGCCTTCATAAATTCATCCGTCACGCGGATGGAGTTGTTGGAATTTTGACCGGCCACCGTGCGATAGGCTTCGCCGTTGAAGTCTGAGGGATAGCCCGCCGCAATCAGCGCGCGTGCTTTCTTTTCTTCCTTCACCTTCCAATTGATGAAATCCACGATTTCAGGGTGATCCATATCCAAGCAAACCATCTTCGCAGCTCGTCGGGTGGTTCCGCCGGACTTGGTGGCTCCAGCGCCTCGATCCAACACCTCCAAGAAGCTGATGAGGCCGGAGCTCAACCCGCCGCCGCTCAATTTTTCTTGGCGACCACGGAGTTTCGAGAAATTCGTTCCCGTTCCTGAGCCATATTTGAATAGTCGGGCTTCATTTTTGATGAGATCAAAAATGCTCATCAAATCGTCGCTCACATTTTGAATGAAGCAGGCCGAGCACTGAGGATTCTCATAAGCATTCTGCGTGAGCTCAACTTTTTGTAGAGCTGCATTCCAGCGATAATTTCCGCCAGAGCCTGGAATTTTATAGGCTTCATAAAGTCCGCAGTTGAACCAAACGGGGGAATTGAATGCACCTCTTTGATTCACAAGCAAAGAGGTGAGCTCGATTTCGAAAATGTCTGCATCTTTGGTGGTTTTGAAATAGCCACCCAATCGTTCGCCAGCTCCGCGGATGGCGCGAGCGATCCGGGTGACGAGTTGTCGAACGGTATCTTCGTGATCGGTGTCGCCTTTCTTCTGGGCGACGCCGGCTTTACGGAAAAACTTGGAGACGGCGATGTCGGTTGCCAATTGCGACCAGTCTGCCGGAACTTCCACGGATTCCATGCCACTCACCACGGAACCGTCGGTGTTGGTGATCACAGATCTTCTTTGCGACCATTCAATTTGATCGAAGGGGTGCTTGCCCTCGGTTGTAAAATAACGGGTAAATCGTAATCCGCGTTGTTGCGCCTTACCGGTTTTTGCCTCTTCATTTTTAGACGACGACGTACGATCCTCAATTTTTAATGCTTCTGCTTTCATTTCTGGTCCATTTTCTTTCAATCTCAAGTGCTCGCTACTGGACGCAGACGAGCGTTTAGGTTGCCCTTTAATCTTTTCCAATCTTCCTCCCCTGGTTTTCCACCCTCTGACGTCGAACGCTAAGATCGACAGCCAATCCAATTTCGATTCTGAGGTTGCAGGTCAGGAGCGTCAAGAAAAACCACAATATATTGTGGCTCTATTTTAGAAATGACACAATACGCTGTAGGTCTTTAGATGGACGGACATTGTGGGGAGAAGCGAGCAGATAGGGCTCTTGATCAGATCTGAACATCTCACTCGCCCTCACTTTTGTGGGTCAAGCGGTTTTCGAAGTCGGAAAATTTTGAGTCTGCAACGCTCATGCGAAGGCTTCGATTCAAGTTACACTCAGAAATATGACAACCATGAAGAACCCCACAAAAGTCCCACAGGTTTTATTCGGAATTTATCTATTGTTTTTTATCGCGCTCGGGATTCAGCCTTACGCTCGAGATGTGTGGATCGCTGAGAATATTCCCGTCGTCGCTTTGGTAGCTGTGCTCTACTTTTTGTACCGCCGCAAAATCCAGTTTTCGAATCTAAGCTACGTGCTCATGTGTTTTTTCATTTTTCTTCACACGATCGGCGGACATTTCACCTTCGAACGAGTGCCTTTCGATTTCATCACCGAACTTTTTGGCTTTGAACGAAATCATTTCGATCGCTTTGCGCATTTCTCCGTCGGATTTTTTGCGTTCCCGATTGCGGAACTTCTGGTTGTAAGGAAATTGACGATGAGCAAATGGATCGTCTTTCTATTTCCCGTATTCACCATTTTCGCCATCGCGTCGATCTATGAAATTATCGAGTGGTGGTACGCGGCCACTCAGGATCCTACCGCAGGTGCGGCGTTCTTGGGATCGCAGGGCGATATTTGGGACGCGCAGAAAGATATGTTGGCCGATGGATCGGGCGCGATTCTCGCGACTTTTCTTTATTTCTTCGTCCGAAAGAGTCAGCTCAAAAATTTGCAGAAGCGCTGACGGTGACATCCGGTTCGTGCGAGAGGGGATAACCTTCAGTTTCCTCTCTTCTCCAGCCGAGCACGTTGGTGATCTGAATCCCAAGCTGGATGTTCTTCACCTGTCCCGTCATTTGAATTTGAAGATCGAATTGTTCGCGCATGCTTTTGCCCGATGAGCCTCGCATGGCGGACCTAAATCGCAGCGGCAGGGCAAATGACCAAAGTTTTCCAGACATCAATGTGGGCTTCAATGAGACGAGATGCGCGGGTTGATAAGCGGGCATGCGATCATTCAGCGTGGAATATTGATGGGTGTATCCCGCCGCGAGATCGAACCAAGTTCCACGTCGATAATGTAAAACGTTCTCCACGCCCATCGTGATTCGCGTTCCCACATTTTGCACTTGAAAGACTCCCGCTGTGTTCACCGATTGAAGGAGATCAAACGTGCGATCGCCGAAGAGTATTTGCTCAAGCACCCAAGAATTTTCACTTTTCTGCAGCGTCCACGCGTAGCCTGCGTCCGCTTGCAACGACTGCTGACGAGTCAAATTCGGATTCGACAAAATGAAAGGCGGCTCTGCGAAGTGGAGTTCGTAGAAAGTAGGAACGCGCGACGTGTAGGCGACGTGAGCGCGCACTTCTAAATCCTCCGTCGCCACCCATCGTGCTCCGATACCCGGATGAGCAGAAAAGGGTTGGTCCATGTCTGAAACAAATTCACCGCGAACATAAGGATTCAACAGCCAAGAGTCGGTGACGTCCCACAGGTATGAAGCGGAGTAAGAAACCGTATGTCTAAAGGGAGAGCCGAAGGAAGAATCTCCGGTGAGTTGGTGTTGCGTGGAATTGAGTTTGTCCAAAGACCACTCAATGGTGTGATTGAGCCTTGAATTTTCTGTGACGGCATGACCGAGTGTGGAGCGAATGCCTCCCGAAGAGAAAAGATTGCTCGATTTCGAAACGAAGTTCGGATTGCGATACGTCTGATGTTGAAAAATATACCAAGTGGAGAAATCCCAGTTCGATTTGATCTGTCCCTGAAATGCCGCCATTGGCGTCCAAGTCGTCGATGTGGAGCCGAGGCTTGGAAAGATGACGGAGCCCGGCAGCTCTAAATTTGCATAGAGCAATTGCGCCCAGACTTGATAGTCCTTCCATCGCTTCCAAGTTCTCGCATTTAACCGAGAGCTCGCATTTTGCTCACGCACGCGAAGAGTATTCGTTGTTTCATCATAGTAACGATAGTCGTTGGGATTTCGATCGAAGGCGACGACCGCATGCGGAACTTGCTGCGCAATCGCCCACGCGCCAGGAGTGCCGCCACTCACGGTTGTGCGAATGATTTCCTTTGAGGGCAGACGGAATTTCAACTGCGCTTGAGAATTTGCGGATTGCGGCGAGTAGCTTCCTCGAATAAGGGTGGCGTCCTCCAATCCGAAGGGAAGGAGGGAGGAAAAATCAAATTCCCCCAAACTCGGTGAGTTCAGACGCACGCCTTCCAAAGTCACATCGATGTCCGCGGCTTTGGCGCCTCGTACTTGGAGACTCTTTTGTTTTCCCGCTCCTCCTTGATCGATGACGTAGACACCGGGTTGACGCGAAAGCGAGTGAGAAAGATCTTCCGTGGCCGGCGTAAGTTCATCATTTAAGGACGTGGAAGCGCGTGTCGGCGATTCCGGAGCATATTTTTGGAGCGCCTCAGCGTGTGCGGTAGAAGCGAAGGTTAGCGCGAGGAGTAGATACTTCACGCGAAGCATCTACTCGAAGGCGCTAAAAAATAAAAATTAGAAATACGATTTAAGCTGAACTCCAGCCGTTCGAGAGTCCGAGACATTCTCGCCGTGAAAGGGCTGTCGGTATAGGACGGCTACCGCAAAGGGGAAACTCTCCAGTCCTGCGCGAACACGGGATAAATTGGAGTATTCCACTTGGAACTGACCCTCATGCAAAATTTCATTCGTGTTGTTCGTGAGCAGTGCCGCGTTGAATCCGGTAGGCACGCCGTCATAGGAATCTTTGAACTTTTGTTTGAAGCGATATTTCGCACTTGTCGTGAAGAGTTTGAACATCGTGTAGTTGGCTTCTAGGCCGGTTTCCCAATAATCACCCAGCCGTCGATCGAGTTCGATCGCGGGCGACCCAATCGGTAACTCCGCGGAAACGGGCACGCGATAAGAATTGGTGTCGGGAAGTTGAGCGACATAGCCAACTTCATGCGTGAAGCTTAAGTAAGCCGTTGGGCGATAGTCCACATAGTTGTAAACGCCGAGATCGAACTGTCCGTCGCCAAAGCCGACGTCGACCAAGTTATCGGGATCATCCGTGCGACCCGTGGGCAGGCGCAAACCTGTTTTCACCGTGGCCAAAATTTCTGTGTCTTTGAAGTAATTGTATTTTCCGCCCACTTCAATATCGCCAATGCCCGTGGAATTCCACGAGGTGAGTCCGGCATTGTAGCCAAACTGGCTTCTCAGAATACTGTTTAAGCCCTGTACGGATGTTCCGGCGAGGACTTGATTGAACTGCGCCTGCATCTGCGGCTGACCTTCAAACCTTTTCATGAGCGCGTTGAATTCTTGCGAAGGTTCGGAGCTCGCGCGAACTTCGATTTCGGCATGCACGAGCGGCATGATCACGCCTAAACTCAAACGATCGGTCACGCCATATTCGGCGGCAAACACATTCGTCCAAAATTCTGATTCCACCTCGGCATTCAACGAAGCAATCGCGAGTGAATCGCCAAAGCCAGGTTGCATCGCGTTCAGCGCTTGCACGAATCGAGAAGCATTCGGTGTGAGACCGGACAATAATTTTCCGGTGATGGATTTGGAGTAGGTCGATCCGATGCTTCGGATGTCACCTGTGGAACCATATTCATTCGAGCTCACCGTGAATGTGGACGCCCATCGCACGCGCCAGCGACCTTGCGGAAGCGTGAGCGCATCGTCGGCCCAAATCGGTAGCGATCCCAAAAATAAAGTCGCCACCATTCCGGTTTTTAATGAGTTACAAAAAAAGTGATTTAATTTCCCCACAGATACCCCTCCAAGCTACGACCCAATGAACGTCCCATTTTTAACAGAGCTTCCTTTGACGCGCCAAGTCTTTCCGTCAACCGCGGCATCCACACCCCAAGGGTGACGGAGCAAACCGGGGTTTGGTGGGACATTTGTGCCGCAGTGTAACCGTCGCGAATCCAGCCTAAGGCATTGTATTAATTTAGCTTTTCCAAAATCGGGCTGGCACATGCCTTGCACTATTTACATAGCGAGATGAAAAGCTGCATAGGGAGACTTACACTAGGGGTATTCAGCATGTTGCTGATGAGCGCGACGCTCGCGTCGGCATCGGAAAATATTGCTGGAGAAAGATCATCCACCGCCAAGATTAAGAAAACGGAATCAACGGTTCCCGCGGAAGGCGAAACTGCTTTGCAGTGTGGAGATTTCCGATCGATTTACAATTTCGTTCAAGAACAGCACCTCCGCATCCATCACCTAAATCCGCAACAGCGCGCCTCGCTCATGCAGGAATCCTTTAAGAAAATTCCGGACGCGCTTGAGACTTTAGGCATGCCCATGATGGCGCGACAGTTCGAGAAGAAAGTTCTCGCGACGGTTCGCCGATCGAAGGGTTCCGATATCGGCCAACTTTGCAAACAGTTGGGAAGTTCAAGTTATCGAAAGGCATTTTTGAAAGCCTATGCCAAGAATTTGGATCCTTACTCAGATTTTTACGTGACTGAAGAACTCGAAGTGAAAGCTTCTGCGCTCGAGGGCNNGGGCCCCTCCGATGGAAAGCTTCAAGTGAACGATCGGATTTTCAAAATCGACGGCCGCAGCGTCCTCGGGTTGATGGAAGCGGAAGTTCGACAGCGAATTCGCGGACCACTCGGCGCCAATGTACGCTTTGAAGGGCGTCGCGGCGAAGGCTCCTTTGACGTCACTGTGACTCGCGCTCGCGTGCATCAAAAATCGGTCTCCTACGAATGGAAAGACCAAAGCGTTTTGATGATTAAAATTCATCGCTTCTTCCGTCAAACGGCAGACGAAGTGGAGNNCAAGGCAAAAATGCCAAGGGTTACATTCTCGATTTACGAAATAATCCCGGCGGACTTTTACAGGGCGCGAGAGACATCGTGGATTTCTTCATAGCTCAAGGCGTCGTTGTTTATCTCAAAGGTAAAAACTACGACGATCAAATTTGGGCTCTTCGCGAGGGCGGCGACACCACCAAACCTCTCGTCGTGCTGGTGAATGAAGGTACAGCATCAGCCGCGGAAATTGTCGCTGGAGCACTTCAAGATTACGGCCGTGCTATCGTCGTCGGACAAAAAACTTACGGCAAAGGCTCCGTGCAGAACATTTATGAAACTCAAGCAGCACTGGGCACCACCTTCAAGGGTGGTCTGAAGCTCACGACGCTTTGGTATTTTTTACCGTCTGGAAAAAATGTGCGAATGATGGATCCTGATGTGCAGCTGGCTTCGGCAACAGACACTAAAGAGAAAACATTGGATCATCCATCGATGCCATACTTCGGACCCGATCAAATTCCGGTCGTGCCATTTCAAAATTTGAGCGAAGCGCATTCCACGGATTTCAAGCGAAAGGCGAATGCGATCGTAAGCGGTTCCGACAATAGCGAAGAAGTGGGGAAGAAGCTTTTGCTCGAGATGTTAGCGACCAGATAATTGGTCGGCTCCGCCGTCGCATTATCCTTCGGTCAGAAGCCCAAATTAAGACTTATGTTCGTCTTTGGATTTATCCGAGATCTCGGGTTTTGACTCGCCGTCCCGATCGCCCTTAATAGACTTCTTGAAATTTCGAATTCCTTGTCCCAATCCGGCGCCGAGTTGCGGCAATTTTGATGATCCAAAGAGTAAAACGAGGATCGCTAAAAGAATGATGAGCTCTGTCGTACCTAATCCAAACATGTCGCTAGTATATTCGATTATACTTTGAGTGTGAAACGATGTTCCTGGCTTTGGCTCTTTGGCATCCTTCTAGCCTCCCCGGCATGTTTTCAGACGTCCAATTCGCTGAGCGACGATGCCCTTCGATATGGGGAAAATCCAAATAGTACGGGCGGTTCAAGTTCGGGAGAACTCCGCTTTCAGGCCGCTCTCGAAATTCTGGAGGCGAATTGTTTCGATTGCCACACGGGTTACCACGACGCTTGGACGAATTATGATGAGCTCGATTTTGTTACCGACGGCGTCATTCGCTCAGGAAGTTCTGCTACTTCTACCATGTATACAAAGTTAAGCGGGGTAAGTGGAAATATGCCCCTTGGTCGCCCGCCGCTTAGCGAGGACGACATCGAGACAATCCGAGCTTGGATCGATGGAATGGACGACTAACGAGTCGAGGGTGGCTGAGACGCGGCTGTAGCGGGAGCGCTAGGCGGTTGCCCTTTCACTGCGGGTACCAAGGCAACGACCTTCACCTCATTCTCAGCACCGACGCCCATGTAAGAGGCCTTCTTGATTTTAAAATCTGACATTCGGGTTTGAAATTCCAGCTGCACATCGCTTCCAGAGATCTTATAAGTTCCTTCGATTACTTTTTCTGTCTCACGTATTTTTAAATTGGCCTTAAATTTTCCGTTCGCGGCTTGCACGATCGAAGCCACGGCGCTCGGAAACTTCTGAGTTTCGAAGTAGGTCTCTTTCATATGTTTATCGCGAAGGCCGATACCGGTTGTGAAAGTATCGAGCGACACTCCGATATTGGAACCCGCAATGCTTGAATCCGGAAGCAGAGAAATCTGGCCGCTGACATTTTCCGATTTTCCAACAAATGAACCTACGGGGCTTAAACTCACATGCAACTCAATTTTGCCTGCCGCGTGGGCTTCAACAGATACAAGTCCTAAAAGAATGGAGATGCCTACGACTAAAATTCTCACGATTTTCCCCTCCCGTGCTTTGATCGAACTTACAATCCCCAAGAATAACTCAACTCGAAGCTCCAGTATAGACTCTGAAAAGCTCGGAAGAATCCTAGGTTCTGAGCGAGGGTAAAATTATTCCATTCCATACGAGCCTCGAGCGCTCCCGTCAAAAAGAAGGCCGTTTTATCACTGACGGAATAGGTGGCGCCTTCATCCCAATCGGCCGTGCGATACACCATCAACGCCTTCGGCCCGAAAGCGATATTTTGTGTGAAGGGACGAAAGAGAATGCTTGGTTCAGTCATTACAAAATAGGACGAGGCATTTCGGATGTTGTAATCAAAGCCGGCGACGTCATTGTGATCATTGATCTGTCCTTTGGCGAGGCCTCCGGAAAGTGACCAGCCTAAGTCGATGAAGTCGATCCATCGCTGATAAAACGTAGCTCCGACGACAATGCCAAGAGCATTCGCGGTGAGCTTCGGCGATTCGCCGCTGTTCAAACGCGCCCGGACTTCTTCACTCCAAGAAATCATTCCAAGAGATGGGGCGATGGATCGCTTTCCAAAATTGGACCAAGAAAATTCGGATGAGGATTTGGACCTGGCTTCTGGTAGCGCAGGAGGGGGAGGCGGAGACTCAGGCAATGGTAGTGGAGATGGCGGCAGAGATTCTAAAGGAACAGACTCCAAAGAAAGAGGAGCGGGTGGTACCGCGTTTGGATTGATGTCGGCTTCGGGCGCCGGAATGGGAGCGACAGGATCGACTGGCACGGGAGCTAGTTCGGGGGTTGGAGCTGCTGCCACATCTATTTTTCGGAAACATTCTTTCCAAGAGATAAAAACTTTGGGATCTCCCGGCGCGGTTTGAAAATAAAGCAAATCGGCACTCGTCGCCTTGGTTTCGAGTTCGACTACCTGTTGGCCTTGCGCAATTCCACTCGGAAGCGCTTCCCAGCGCCCAGATTGAAGCTGTTCGAACACTTGGCAATTGGCACGCTGAGCTTCCCACTGCTGAGCACTGACCACACTCAAGGTCGAAATGGCGATCAGGCTTAGAACCATAGATGCACCTGCGCTGTCCAATCGAGCGAGTCTTGACTAAGAGCGTCTGTTCCATGCGTTCGCGTGACCATAAAATCGGACCTTAATTCCAAGCGTTGAAACGGAAAGTATTGAATGCCTGGGCCCACGCTAAAGATATGGGCCTGCGATTTGGTCCACGACTGAGTATAGTGCTGAGC
>DDSI01000139.1 GCA_002343335.1 Bacteriovoracaceae bacterium UBA2394 | reverse complement strand
GTCCCACGTGGGAACGGCGGAAGCGTCGAGTTCTCTTTTTAGAATTAAATCTGGGCTGTCGAGAGCCGATCGAAAGACAGGTAGCATCTGTTGCAAAATAGCTTCGGAATTGATGGATTGGCTCACAAACCCTCCTTGATCATGATCATTTGTTCAATATATACCCTTATAATAAGGGCTCATCCTGTGCCAACTGGAGTTTAGGGGGCGGATTGATATTTAGTTCGTATTCGTTTCTTTTCTTTTTTTTACCAGTCGTTTTGGCTGGGTGTTATTTCCTCACGAGTTACGGCTCACAAGCGCTGGTCGTAAGTTGGCTCATCTTAGCTTCGCTCGTTTTTTATGCCTGGGATTTTCCCCAGTATTTATTTCTTCTGGGCAGTTCCATTTTGGTAAACTTCACCATAGCTCAGTTATTTCTCTCTCGAGAATGGACCAAGCGCCTCAAGCTAAGCCTGTTGTGGCTGGGGATAGGTTTTAACGTTTTTTTGTTAGGATATTTTAAGTACACCAATTTTTTCTTAGATGTTTTTCAAGATCTTGCCGAAACGCAATTCACTTTTGAAAGAATTGTCCTACCGCTGGGAATTTCTTTCATCACATTTCAGCAGATCGGCTTCCTAATGGACGCCTACATCGGTCAAGTTAAAGATCTTAGGTTCATCAATTACGCTCTTTTCATTTGCTTTTTTCCCCAACTCATTGCGGGCCCCATTTGTCATCACAAAACACTTCTGTCCCAAATCAATGAGCCCAATTCCATAAGTATAAATTCAAGAAGCATGCTCATCGGGTCCGTCTTTCTTTGCATCGGTCTTTTTAAAAAATTGTTTATTGCCGATGCGATCGCGCTCTTCGTTAATCCGGTCTTCGATCTCGCGGAAAGTGGCAAAGGCATCACCTTTGTGGAAGGATGGCTAGCCGCTGTTTCTTACACGTTGCAAGTATATTTCGATTTCTCAGGATATTCCGATATGGCTATTGGTTTGGGCGCGATGTTTAGCCTAAGGATTCCGGTGAACTTTAGGTCGCCCTATAAGTCCGCTTCCATTACCGAATTTTGGCAGCGTTGGCATATTACGCTAGGGGACTTCTTAACGAAGTATATCTACACGCCCATTCACATTGGACTGCATCGACGATTCGGAAAGAACTCCGTTTTAGTTCGTCAATCGCTTGCCCCGTCCATCGCCATTCTCTTGACGCTTATGATTTCCGGATTTTGGCACGGCGCTGGTTTTCAATTCATCGTCTTTGGGATCATTCATGGCGTTGCGCTGATTGTTCATAGATTTTGGCAGAGGTCGACGATTGGCAGACGTTTCGCATCTTGGCCGCATTGGATACTTGTCGCGCGCACGATGACATTTCTATTTATCATCGTAACCCTTGTTATATTTCGAGCTGGCACGCTTCAAGCGGGCTTTAGCTATGTGCAAACCCTATTTGGTCTGCACGGATTTGAGTTGGAGTCGTCAGTTGGCCGCAAATTACCCATCGTCGTTTTGTCAGGGCTCCTCCTATGGATTCACCTATTGCCCAATTCCCAAGAGCTGATGCAGCGAGTGACCGTAGGGGTGCCCACTGAGAATAATGCGGATTGGAAATGGTACCATTTTACCCCCACGTTTCGCTGGGCGGTAGCTTGTGCATTTTTACTAGTGCTGAGTGTAGCTTGTTTATCTCGAACTCAAGAATTAATTTACTATCATTTCTGATTATGAAATCGCCTCGCACATTTCTGTTGGTTTTTTTTCTATGTTTTGCAGTTCTGCTATCAATTCACGGATTGATCAATTTTTTGACGGACCCCTTTGGAATATTTCAAAAATATTCTCCAGATTTTCTTGAGCCCTTTAAGTCAGACCGATTTCTTACACGGGTAGGAAAGGCCGAACTCTCGAGGTCAGGGAAATGTCGAACGATTCTTTTGGGAGCTTCGACGGTCGAAGTCGGCCTCGATCCCGATTCAGAAACTTGGAAACACAAGCCGGTCTGCAATCTAGGCCTGACCGCGGGAAACATTCTGGAGCTGGAACAAGTGTTAAAACTTTCAATTTCGGAAAATCCCGATCTGAAAGAGGTTGTATTGGCCGCGGATTTTTATGCGTTCTCGGATCTTGAAGATTTTAAGCATGATTTCGCGGGTTCCGCATTCAATCCCGATCTGAATTGGTTCAAGTACTATTTCGAGGCTCTCTTTGCAGAAAGGACGGCTCGTTATTCCTACCTGACCCTTTCTCAATATTTCGCGAATGCGCCACCTTTATATACGCCGCTAGGCTTTCGCATAGGGCATCACAATCCGAATACCTTAAAGAAAGTTTTAGAGTCCATTGAGCTCGATTCGAAGAACGGTGGAATTCTCGGAAGCTTTACGTACACTGGAAAACGGATTGAGGAATTTAAAAGAATTCTTTCGTTAAGTTGTAAAGCCACGGAGCGAAGCAGCGTGGTTATCTTACCCTCTCACGCACTCAATTTAGAATATTATCGGATTATGGGCCTGTGGGAGACCTATTGGAAATGGCAAAAGGATCTTGTGAATGCTTGGTCTCAGATTTCGGAGGATTGTAAGCAGAATGTTTCAATTTGGAATTTGAATACCTATGATGGAGAAAACTTGATTAGCTTTGACGACCCCCAGAATCAGTTTTATTGGGAGCGCGTCCATTTTAAGAAGACCATGGGGGATCGGATCTTGCAAATTCTCAACGGAAAAGCTCTCGGACGTACCTCGAATTTTTCTTCCCTACAAGATGTGGAAAACCTCCGGTCTAAGCTGGAAAAGGATCGGGCCACTTGGCTTGAGAAAGATCGTAGTATTCGCGATTTCATTCAGGAAGTTACAAAATCGCGTACTCGAGTCGGGCTTGCTCAAACAAATTGAAGACGGGGGATCGTTAAGAATGATGAAAAAGGG
>DDSI01000154.1 GCA_002343335.1 Bacteriovoracaceae bacterium UBA2394 | reverse complement strand
GGCTTAAAGAGCGGCGAGTGGGATGGCATTCTTTTGGATGAGCGTTCCTTGGCGGAAGATGCCCTTCAACTTTGTGAAAAGATAAAGAAACAGGCTCGATACGAGGACCTGTTCATCGTCATTATCTCGGATAAGAATTCAAAAGACCTCGTTCGCCTCGGTTATGAAAAAGGCTGTGACGAATGGATCTCGCGCATCGATGATGTAAATCACCTAGCGCGATTAGTTTCCCATCACATGCTGGGTTAAGGGTAAAGTCCTCTCGCCAACATTGCCTTTGCGACGCGATCGATTCCCAAAATTTGAGCGGCCGTACGCATGTAAACATTGTGCTGTTTCTTTACTTCTAGCACTTCGTTAAATGCCTTAATCATGACGTTGGAAAGTTCTCGGTTCACTTCTTTGGCACTCCAGAAGAAATTTTGAAGACCCTGGACCCATTCGAAGTAAGAAACCGTAACCCCTCCGGCATTTGCTAAGACGTCGGGCACCACAAAGATTTCCTTCTCTCGCTCTTTGAGCACGCGATCCCCTTCGATGGTCGTTGGACCGTTTGCACCTTCGCCGATAATTCTGCATTGGAGTTTAGCGGCAATCTTGTCGTCAATTTGAGAAGAGGTCGCAGCAGGAATTAAAATATCCGCCTTTGCAGTAAGAACTTCCGTCTGAGAAATGACGTCCCCCTCTGTGTAGCCCTTCAACGTGCCATTATTTTTTGTCATATATTCGATGACGTCCTGCACATTGAAACCCTTGAGATTGACGAGCCCGCCTGTGTGATCGCTGATGTGTGTGATCTTCGCGCCGACCTTCGAAAATTTGAGTGCAGCGTGCGAGCCTACATTTCCAAATCCTTGAATGGCGACCTTGGTGTCCGCACCGATGGTGTAATTCAAATGCTTAGCAGCCTCCAGTACGGTGTAAGCTACGCCACGACCTGTCGCTTCCACGCGACCAAGAGATCCGCCGATCGTAGTAGGTTTTCCAGTGACGACTCCAGGAACTGCATACCCCTTCAATTGTGAATAAGTATCCATGATCCAGGCCATGATCTGCGGATTTGTCCCCATATCGGGAGCGGGAATATCCATTTGAGGTCCGATGAAAGCCACGAGCTCAGAAGTGTAGCGACGGGTGAGCCTTTGCAGTTCAAGTCGAGTGTATTTGGTGGGTTCGATTCGAATGCCGCCCTTTCCTCCGCCAAGGGGAAGATTCATGAGCGCACATTTCCAAGTCATCCACATAGAAAGGGCCGCAACTTCGCCGAGAGTGACGTCGTGCGCGTAACGGATGCCGCCTTTGTACGGGCCCCGAGTATCATTATGCTGCACTCGATAGGCGTCGAAGACTTCCACTCGCCCGTCTTCCATGCGCACGGGGACAGAAATGAGGATTGCTCGATCGGGCTCGCGGAGGCGGATGGCCACATTTTTATCGAGATTCATGACTTCGGAAACTTCATCAAATTGGCGCTGGGCCATTTGAAACGTCGGATCGTTGTCCCATTCCATATATTTCCAACAATACGGGGCCGACTTTCGAGGTTTCAAGGGTTATTTCGCTCTTATATCAATGAGTTACGCGTGCATGGCCACCTTCCCAAGAGCCCTCAAATGGGCTATTTAGGCGCCTACTGTGTGGCTCATCCTGCGAAAGGTTCGTAAGGCTCTTCTCGTCGCAGCGACGAGCCCCCCTTTGATTGCCGGGTCCGTTGCGATCGCATCGGACCAAGTCGAAAAATCTCCCGAAGAATTGATCAGCGGTAAGGATGACTTTACCTATTGGCTAATTACGGATGAAAAGAATCAACCTGTTCGATCGGGAATTCAAAGTCCTCTTTACCAAGGCGAAAAGCAAATTCGAGATCAGAACCGAAAGATTACAATTTTTAGTTCGTTAGTTTCGCTCTTTCAAAATGATCACGTTCTTTCTGAGCACGAACCCGGTTTGATCTCGGAGGTATCTCCAAAGAGTCTTGGTGTCTTTCTTTCCGACGGGGCGGTCGTGAACCTACTCAAATATCTTCAAGATCACCCCGATAAGTTTTTGTCATTTTTTTCCGGAATGAGTGCGGTGAAGGCCGAGCTATTTCGAGGTCTGTTGTTTCATCAGGAACTAACGCTCCATCAAAATGATCTTCGGACCTTGAGGCGTAATGCTTGGGATCCTCTGCCCGCCCCGTTGGAAATTCCTCTTCCCATCACCGCAAGAGGAAAGACGCCTCAAGATGGTTATAAGCCTCACTGGTGGAATCTCCATAGTCCGTGGGTGAACGACAAGTTGCTAGGGGGATGGGACCTTCTCACGGAGATGATCAATTCCATCGAAGTGGAAAAGCTAAATTTTAATTTTACGTCGAAGTCGATCACTTTTGATCCCCTTCAGCAAACCATGGAAATTGTTCTGCGTGCTTCGGAGGCGAAGCTCGAGGGCCGGATGCATCAGATCGGACAATTTCGAGATTTGCATCGCTACCGGGATGCTGCGGAATTGAAATGGATTAAAAACTTAATTCGTTATTGGGACAAAAATCTCGTGCTGCTCAGTGGAGAAGTGAAACAGGTGGTTTATAAAGAAGATACTTCGTCTGACGTTGAAAAGGAAGTCCCGCTCGAGCTCCAGGTTCAAATTAAGTTCGTTCCTCACGATGAAAAATACTGGAAAATCGAACTGGCGAGACCCTTAAAATTCATCGTTCCAGCGCTTCCGAACGAAGATCCCAAGGTGCATTTGAAATTCATTCGTGAAGAGTGGATTCGTGAAAACGATCCGACGCCTTATTCAGAACACGATGTCGATACGCTCACTTTGACTCTGTCGAAGGCGGCTCAAAATAAAATTGAAGAGACGTTAAATGCGATGTTGATAGAGACTTTTTCCTCAAGTTTTTTTGCAAACGATCTGGGGATTCATTTGCCGCTCTCGGATGAAAAGGACGATGTAGAGTTAGCCGGAGCTCTCTCTCAGGTTGAAGTTGAGTCGAAAGGTTTAAGAATTGGCTTTGATCCGCAACTTAAGGTGAGGAAAGTGGCCGATTGTTTGCTCGATAGGAGGAATGAAAGAGGGGATGAGCGAGCCAAGCAAGAGGCTTTCTTAAAAAGCTTTGCATTCACCTCTGATCCAAAATCAACAGTCACGGAAGACACACCGACCGGATCTTCGAGCAATGCCAATGCGCCATGGGCCCTGAAAAGTGTGCTTCGAGAGAAGGACAAAAAGCATATCGAGATGCAACCTTGGGCCTGGCAGGGAAAAGGAAAGGCGGAGTCTCGAATTGAATTAGATGTTCTGCCTATGGCTCAGCAGCGACTTTTTGAAGGGCTTTATCTCGGAGGACAACTTTGCTTGAGCTCCGATGATGGTTGGACTGAAGATTTATCCGAAGATTTGCAGCAGACTCTCGGAAAGTTGCCTCGAATGAGCATTCGACCTACCGCGGTTCCACGCTGGGAATCTGCAATCGAATCTGGCGCAGGCGGGGAATTGAGTTTGAGTTTAGAGTTACAGACCTATCAGCGATCCTTCGATTTTTATCGCGAGAAGTGGGAGCCCTCGGAATCGCAGACGATCTCCCTCCAATATCCTCTTGTGGTCAATGGGGCTGCCAAAAATATCCAGTTGCCCGGAATCCGAAATTTAAAAATTTCACAATTGGAACGAGACGAACTGGCAGAGATCCAAGAGGCGGTGGATTTGGGAATGCGAAAAGCTTTGAGTAAGTTTAACTCGGTCTTTTTGGAAGGAGGGAAAGATCATCTGGCGGTGACCTTCAGTCAACTCGATCGCGCTGCTAAAAATCGACTCAAATTTGAAGCCATTCATTGGGGCTCGGAAGGACTGAAGGTCGCATTCGATCCTTTGCAATTTGCATGGTTTCCTTCAAAGGAACCTTCGAAAGCAGAAGCGTCGGTTCGATCTGGAACCAAAATCGCTCAAATTGAATTTGCGGATGATCTTCCAACGCGTGTGCGAGATTCGGAAATAAATATTCGATGGAAACAAAAGGGCGGAAGCTCCTCGTCCAAATTCAGTTGGATTCTGAAGGAGCCCAAAGATTTAGAGTGGGGAAAAAATTGGTCGCCTGCGGCACGTATCTTCGAACGGTCTTTTTCATTGCAAGAGGCGGGTTGGTATTCCGTAGCCGTTAAATCCATCAGCGGGACGGGCTTTTCCGAACCGCAAGTTTTTCGATTCTATTATTCGCCCCGCTGAGATTGGGATTTCGGTATCCCACTGTGGCAAAAATGTCCCAACGGGAGGAAAGAGAAAGTCCGTCATTTCAACCGGTTAAAGGGGCATAGATCTTGTAACCAAATCCCTCATGGATATGAGGAGGCTTCAAATATTACTGACTGGTTTTGCGGCTTCGGTCTCCCTCCATGTGTTCATTCTTACTCCGTTATTCGCGCTTAATTCTCAAGTGGTTAAAAAGCAGCTGATTATTCGTCAAAATTCGACGTCCAGTTACGCCTATTCTTCCGGTCACGATCAATCGGAGCACGAACTAAAAACATTTGCCAATGAAGCGCAAAAACAACAGTTCATGGAAGAAGAATGCGGCCGCACTGTAGAATGCGAAGAAAATCAGATTTATAAAGCCGACGAAGGCTACCTGAGCCAGTCCATTATCGAATCGACGGTGGCGGCAGATCCGCTTGCGATCAATCAATGGTCCATCGTTCCAAGCAAAAAGGATTTTTCCAGCTTTGGCAGTGTCGATATCGATGTCCTTCGCGCTTGGCAAATCACTCGTGGCAAAGGACGCCATCGCATCTACATTTTGGATTCCGGCGGTGAATTTCGAGCCGAGCCAGACCTCATGGATCAATATGATGTGGGATACAATGCAAAAGTTCCCTCTGCTTCGGCCCAGGACGATAACTCCCACGGAACTCATATTGCGGGAATCATCGGCGCGAGCGGAAATAACAACTATGGAATTGTAGGAGTCATGCCAGGTGATTCGCCGAGTGCTCTTCAAAAATTCATCGTCCCGATCAAATTCTTGGACGCGAATAATCAAGGAGACACGGACGGAGTGCTTCGAGCTCTCGATATCGTATCGGAAGACTGGAATCGTACTCAGCCGGAGAGCTGCATCATCAATATGTCATTTAGCGGCGACAAGATATCTCAAGCCTTTCAAGATAAGCTGAACGACCTGACCCGACGAAAGAATTGTCTCGTCGTCACATCTGCGGGAAATGCGGGTTCGAATAACGATGAAAAGCCGACTTACCCTTGTAATTACTCGGACCGAATTCCTGGAGTGATCTGCGTTGCGGCCGTGGATCGCAATGGTCAAAGAGCAGTGTTCTCCAACTATGGAAAAAAGACGGTGCATTTAGGAGCTCCCGGGACGGACATTTACAGCATCGTTCCTGGAAAGATGATTGGTTCGGCCTTTCAAAGTGACTACGGCCCAAAGAGCGGCACATCGCAAGCCGGTCCGCAGGTGGCTGGCGTTGCCGGATTAATTTGGTCGGTCAACTCGAAGCTGAGCAATGTCGATGTCGCTCAGACGTTGGTGTCCTCAGTCGATCGCTTGCCGGGGCTTTCCAATGCCACTTCGAGCGGCGGTCAGGTGAATGCGTATCGCGCTGTTCTCATAGCCTCTGGCCAAGACCCTTCTCAAGCGGATCGCTTTCCACAAGAAGGTGGGGGCTGCAGCCTCTCAACCGAAGGCGCTTCCTCAAACTTCTACGGACTCTTTCTCCTCATCGGGCTCATTTTGATTTTATCGACGATATTGAGGAGCGGTTTAGTTCGATCAAAAGTTGAATGAGTCCCTCGCGCTCCCTTCCATCCGCAAATCGTCTTCGATGAATGAAATCCGTGATTTGAGAAAAGGTAATTTTGCGTTCCCGCGCGATGCTTAGAAGATCGTCGAATCGAGGAAGCCATAGGCAGTCGGCAGTTTCACTCGTTATTTCAAGGACGACAAAGATTTGAGCCTGGGAGGTCTCGGCCGATCCCGGAGGGCAATTCCTCGCATAAAGATAGTCCCCTTTGGCAGGACGGTCTGGGAGTGTGATCACTCGCAATTTGCGCAGTTCTTTAATCCCAGCGATCTCGGCTTCTGTATAAATCACTGGTCACAAATTTCATGGTTACGACATGGTATGCAAGCTTTGCGGATGAGAAAATGGGGCTCTGCACCGAAATGTGATGATCCATGCTACGCTGGAGGTGGTTCAGGGGGTCTGAAATATGCGGAAATTCAAATTCAAAGACTATGATTCGCAAACAGTAGACTTGGCGTTGCGTCGTATTGTGGAAGATCTTGCGTCATCTGCAGAGAAAGCGCGTCAGACTCACGAGCAATTGACTCGAACGGAAAGTATTCGTCTGTTGACGGATCTTTTGGAGGATGAGGTGGACGCCGATTCCTCCGGGCCTTCGCCCGTGTCTCAGCGGACTGTTTTTCATTGAACTTTAAGAAAGAAAATGTGAGCCGCCCCCGGATCGAACGGGGGACCCAATCCTTAAAAGGGATTTGCTCTACCGACTGAGCTAGCGGCCCTCATTCGCAATTTGTCATTGCGACGAGCCGACGCTAATTCATCTCTGGCCCTCTCGTCGAGTGCTTTTCCAGAAAAACCGAACCCTCCTAAGTGACGCAAATTTTGAATGTTAAGCGCGGCTTGAAGTTTTGCGGGGTTGATCCGGCGTCATCACTTTCCTCTCAGTGAAATGGATGAATTGCCGACAGGCCCTTCATGTTTCATTGGTTGTCGGAAGCAACGCGTGAAGAAATTCGGCATCGCCCCCAAGAATTCCTAGAAAAAACTCCCATCCAAGTGAGCTGCGGTGCGGAGGAATTTTTTGCGGTCGCCATGGCCTACCATCAAATCGGAGATGCGAAGCGCGCCGAGCAGGCGTACCGCATGGCGCTCCAAAAGAATTTCTGCCACCTCCCCAGTATTTACGGACTTGCGATGGAAGCCTTCCGTCGACGCGGTGGAACAAAGGATGCGAGAAATTTATTGAAACGAGCTTTGCGAATGGATTCCAAGGCGGCTGAGCATGCCATTCATTTCCAGCGAGAACTCAAATACTATTTGGATCCTAAAACTCATGGTGGGGAAGTCACTTCGATTCAAATTTGGTGTCTTCAAGAATTGGAATTTTTGAAGAAAGGCTCTCTCGCCACGAGATTTCAACTGGGGAAACTTCTCTTTGAAAAATCCCAAATGGAAGATGCGATTCCTTATCTCAAAGAAGCTCTTGAGGACATCGATCGAAGCCAAGAAGCGACCGAATATTTGTCATATATATTTGAGCACTTGTACAAAGGCGAAGAGCTCGTCGAAAAAACTTTGGAACTGGCGGAAGAAGTGCCGGATCGATCTGATTTGTTCTTCAATTTGGCCATGGTTTGTCAGCATGAACAGAAGCGATTGGACCTGGCGCTTCATTTCTTTTATTTGGCCACGCAAGACGATCCCCATGATCCAGGGCTTCGATTTTCTTTGGAGCAGGCCTGCTTAGAGTTAATCGGTTCCTATCAAAAATCCGCCAAAGCCATCCGCGAAAATGCCGAAACCCATTGCCAATTGATGATGGCCCATATCTATCAGGGTTCGCTGGGAGTGGCTCAGCACTATGCGGAGAGGCTCAAAGAATGGAATTTCCCGGAGAGTTTTGAAAGGCAGCGTCCATCGACCCTCTGGTCCAAATGGCTTCTTCCGGATCAAGGCCTTCTTGGAAAGACACTTCGCGAGTGGTTTTCTGACGAAGGAACGACAAATAACCTCGTGCAGCTCTTCAAAAACTAATAAGCCTATTCTCTATGGTCGAACTACAGCATGCCCTTGTGGAAAGGCTGCGACTTCAACCGGGGGAAACTCGTCAATTTCTGGTGGGTTGGAGCGGGGGCGTAGACTCTACATGCCTTACGCACTCGCTCGTGCAGCTTCGTCACCAATTTCCAATTCACATTGTAGCTCTCCATCTGAATTTTCATTTGCGTGGTGACGATTCCGAGGCCGACGAAGCCTTGGTCCGCAAACTCGCCAATCGCTGGAATATTAGTCTCTATGTGAAATCCATTCGAGAGGCAGCTCCCGCCAATGGGGTTCAAGAGTGGGCAAGGCGGCACCGGATGGCGGCTCGAGCAGAATTTCCGGAGACCTTTGAAGTCGTTGAGGCGCACCATGCCGATGACCAAATCGAAACCTTTTTCCTGCGACTATTTCGGGGAGCGGGAGTGGGAGGGTTGTCGGCGATGAAGGAGTTATCGGAGCGAGAAGGTCGGCGAGTGTGGCGTCCATTTCTTTCTTTAAGAAAAGTCACTCTTCGTAAGTACGCTTCTATTCATCGATTGGACTTTCGGGACGATAAGTCCAATCGGGAATCTGCCAAATATGACCNNCCGACCGCGGAAGACCAGGTTTTAAAGACCGTCGCGTTAATGCAGGATTTGCAGGAGGATTTGGAGCGGCGCGCGGAACGGGTTCTTCAGGATGCCCTCCTTTGCGAAGAGCCGCTCGTCTTAAGTGTGAAGACGCTCTGTCGGGCTTCGGATATAGAATTAAGCGCCGTGCTGCAGAGATTGCTGCAGCATCACTTGGGACTTCAAACTCCTCGAGAAGGCATATTGGAGTTAAAAAGGCTGTTAAGAAGCCAGCGCAGGTTTCGCTGGAATGCAAAGCGAGACATCTGGGTGGAGTCAAGTGGGTGCAGGGCCGACTTCGACGGAAAAGTTACGTTCACACAACGGAAGGGGAATGTGATCGGTCCGCTCGAAAGAAAGGATTTCTACGCCGTGAGAGGGTGACAATTCCCAAACCGGCATTATACTGGAAGACGTTCAAATCGCATGAGCCAAGGTGTTAAAACAGCTTTTTTATGGATCGCGTTATTTTTGGGGATTCTCCTCGTTGCCAAGCTATTTGAGCAACTTCAAACCAAAGTCACGCCTATTGAGTATTCGGCCTTCCAAAAGAAATTGGAGGAGCGAAAGATCGAGTCCGTCACTATCACGGGAAATACGATCGAGGGTGAGTTCAAAGAAGAAGATGCCAAGGTGGTACGTTTTTCCACGGTGGGTCCTCCCGTCGATTCCGCATTTGTGAAGCAGCTGCAAGATGCGAATGTCAAAGTGTATAAATTCAAGCCTGTCGAAGACAGTAATTTCGTTCAGATCCTCATCGCTTGGGGCCCGATTCTAATCATCATCATTTTATTTTTTGTATTCATGCGAAATCTTCAAGTGGGGGGCGGCAAAGCGATGAGCTTTGGGAAGTCCCGCGCCAGACTGATGCGCGAAGAAGATAAGGGTAAGACGACCTTTAAAGATGTCGCTGGAATTCCAGAGGCCAAAGACGAATTGCAAGAGATCGTTGAGTTCCTTAAGGATCCTAAGAAATTTCAAAAGCTAGGTGGACGAATTCCCAAAGGAGTTCTTCTGATGGGAGCGCCTGGAACGGGAAAAACCTTGATCGCAAAAGCGATTGCGGGTGAAGCGAATGTTCCTTTCTTTTCGATTAGTGGGAGCGACTTCGTGGAAATGTTTGTGGGTGTCGGGGCCTCTCGAGTTCGTGATCTCTTCCAACAAGCTCGAAAGTCAGCTCCCTGTTTGATATTTATCGATGAGATCGATGCAGTAGGACGACATCGTGGGGCTGGCCTCGGCGGAGGACATGACGAGCGCGAGCAAACCTTGAACCAGCTTTTGGTGGAAATGGATGGGTTCGAAGGCAAAGAAGGCGTGATCATCATTGCGGCGACAAATAGACCGGACGTTTTGGACCCGGCGCTTCTTCGAGCGGGACGGTTCGATCGTCGCATCATCGTGCCTCGTCCGGAATTGAAAGGACGAGAAGAAATTCTGAAGGTTCATGCGAAGAAGTTGAAACTGGCAGACGATGTAGACCTTTCGGTCATCGCGCGCGGCACGCCGGGATTTGTGGGAGCTGATTTAGAAAATATTTGTAATGAGGCTGCGTTATTGGCGGCCAGGGATAATAAGGAAACTATCCACGGCTCTGATTTTGAAAAGGCTAAGGATAAGGTCATGATGGGGGCCGAGCGACGTTCTTTGGTCCTCAATGAAAAAGAGAAGAAGACCACTGCGGTTCATGAAGCCGGCCATACTTTAGTAGCGAAATTGATTCCAGGTACGGACCCGGTCCATAAAGTGACGATCATTCCGCGAGGGATGGCTCTTGGGGTGACCATGCAGTTGCCTGAAGAGGACCGCCACAGCATGACTCGACAAGCGGCGAACGACACCATCGCCATTTTGATGGGCGGTCGAGTCGCGGAGGAATTGGTCTTTCCAGATATTACGACGGGCGCAGGCAATGACATTGAACGTGCCACGGAACTCGCCCGAAGGATGGTTACGGAATGGGGAATGTCCAAATTGGGACCCGTGGCTCTTTCCAAGAAGGAAGAACATGTCTTTCTTGGAAAGGACATTGGAACCGGGAGAGAGTTCAGCGAGAAAACGGCCGTTGAAATTGATGAGGAAATTAAGCGGATTCTTACCGAGAACTACGCGCGAGCGAAGACCCTTCTTACGGACAATATTCATAAGCTGAAGAGAGTGGCGGACGCTTTGATTGAGAAGGAAACTCTCGATTCACTGGAGATCGACGCTCTTTTGGGAACCGCAACTCCTGTTTAACTCCATTTCCAATCGTTGATTTAATCAGACACGCTCTGATTAAATTAGATCAGTGGTCGGATCGTCGATAGACAGTATCTTAAAGTTTTTTGGAGATTTAGTTCGAGTCGTCAGACTCACGGACGTTATCGATATTCTCATCGTTGCACTTTTGATTTATCAAATTCTCGTTCTGATCAAAGGAACTCGAAGCGTACAGATTCTGGCAAGTTTGGGCGCGCTCTTTGCCGTCTTTGTTTTTTCCGATTTTTTTCAAATGCGAACGGTTCGGGCCATTCTCGGCAATATGTTCGACAACCTCTTCATTGTTTTTATTCTCCTCTTTCAAAATGATATTCGTCGGGTTTTCACTCAGGTCGGAAGGTCGCCGTTTTTTGCGCGTGCCAACGCTCTTCACGATTCTCAATTGGTGGAAGAGGTCATCAAAAGCTGTGTCTCACTTTCCAATAAAAAAATAGGCGCTCTCATTGTGTTAGAAAGACAGGCGGATGTTTTAGATTTTGTAGAGCCGGGAACCATCGTGGATTCGCAATGTACAAAAGAATTGATCACTTCCATTTTTTTACCTGTGTCACCTTTGCACGATGGAGCCGTCGTCATTCGAAAAGGTAGGATTTACATGGCAGGATGTTTCCTTCCGCTCACGCTCAATCCTCTAACTTCGAAATCTATGGGAACAAGGCATCGCGCGGCAGTGGGATTGACGGAAGAAACGGATGCCATGTGTATTGTCGTCTCTGAAGAAAATGGGCAGATTTCTTTAGCCATGGGTGGGCGTATTAATCATCAACTCGACGCCTCTCAATTGAGAAGAGCCATTTTGGAGTCGGCCGGATCATGAGCAGTCTTCGAACGAAGCGTAGCGTTTGGCATGAATGGATTCTCTCGAAGTTAGGGCTCGCCACCGTCTCGCTTGTGTTGGCGGCAACGGCTTGGGTCTTTGTGAATTCAGGTCAAACCGTTCAGCAAAAGCGACCCATAAAATTGCAGTATGTTCAGCGGCCGAGCGGACTTGTATTTCAGCAAAATCCGTTGAAAGAAGCGAAGGCAGAATTAAGTGGATCTCTCTACCAATTGCGGGCCATTCGAGATGATGATTTGGTTTATTTAGTCGACCTCGCAGGGGCGCGCCCGGGTCCCAATCGAATTGAGATAAGACCCGAACAGGTAAGATTGCCCGTGGAAATTGAAATGGGGCACTTGGAACCGCGCGCATTCAATGTCTATTTGGAAGAGATCTTTGTACGAAGCTTGCCCGTGCGTTTAGTGCCAAAGGGTGCGCCAAAGCCTGGCTTCAGCTTGATCGAAGCGAGACCGCGACCGGAATCGGTCTCTGTTTCTGGACCTAAATCGGTGGTAAGTAAGTTGGAATATGTGGAAGTGCCCATTGAGCTGGCGAATCGCGATAAGGCCTTCGATTTTTCCGTTCAGCCAGGCCTGAATCTTCCAGACACGGAGGTTTTGGAGACGGTCGAGGTGAGAGTCGACGTGGCTCCTCTCAAATTCAATCGGGAAATTAGTGCCGTGCCGGTGGTGGTGGTTGGGGGCATGCCGGGGTCGATGATTTCGCCAAAAACCGCTGACCTCGTCATAGAAGGGACGCAGCAAGAATCAGGCGAATGGTCTGGCAACATCGAAGTTACCGTTTCTGTACACGGATTAAAGAAAGGTCGGTACCGACTAAGAGGCAAGGTTGAACTTCCTCCGGGTTTGAAGCTGGTGAGTATTCAGCCCCAGTATTTTATCGTTGAAGTAAATCCCTAAATCACAGCAGAGTAGGATTACCATGAAATCGAAAGGCGGAAAGACTCCGAACGTCCGGCAACTTTTTGGGACTGATGGGATTCGCGGAAAGGCGAATGCGTATCCCATTACCGCCGAAGTGGCGATGCAGCTAGGCCGGGCGTTGGTCGCCGTTTTGAAAGATTTTTCGAAACAACCCCGAATTATCATCGGAAAAGATACGCGGCTTTCAGGCTACATGCTTGAAAATGCATTGACGGCCGGGATTACGAGTATGGGCGGCTATGCTCTCTTGTTGGGTCCATTGCCCACCCCAGCGGTGGCTTATTTGATCCGGGGAATGCGCGCTCAGGGCGGCGTGATGATTTCAGCAAGTCACAATCCTTATCAAGATAACGGCCTCAAAGTTTTTGGTAGCGACGGATTCAAGTTGGATGATGCTTTAGAAGCTCGTCTTGAGAAATTGATGACGTCGCTGAATGAAATTACAAGCCTCACTCCGACACCTGAAAATTTGGGTAGAGCTCGTCGCATTGATGATGCGCTGGGACGGTATCTTACCAATCTAAAAACAATTTTTCGGCGTGATTTTGATTTGAGCGGCATGCGCATTGTATTTGACGGAGCAAATGGAGCTGCTTACGACTGCGGGCGAAAATTATTTGAAGAATTAGGGGCAACAGTCACGGCTATGGCCTGCGAACCGAACGGCACCAACATTAACGCCGACTGCGCTCAAGCAAATCCAAAGCTGTTGAGTGAAAAGGTTCTAGAGACGGGGAGCGACATAGGAATTGGAGTCGATGGCGATGCGGATCGGCTGTTAGTGGTGGATGAAAAGGGCCACCTCATTTCTGGCGAGCATATTTTGTTTGCGCTGGCGTCATTTTTACGCGACAGCGGTCGATTGCTCGGTGATGGCATGGTTACGACGACGATGGCTAATCAAGCCCTGGAAGTCGCGCTCAAGAAAGAAAGGATTCGAATAGAACGTACACAAGTGGGTGATCGCTACGTCGTGGAAGCAATGAAGAAGGGCGGCTTCATTTTGGGCGGCGAAACGTCGGGCCATTTCATCTTCGCGGATCAAAATACGACGGCGGATGGGCTTTTCTCGGCACTTGAAGTTCTAGCCCTCGTGAAGAAACGAAAGATTAAGGTAAGTGAACTTCGGCGAAGTTTTGATTTGTTCCCGCAGAAGTTAGTCAGTATTCGCGTAAAAGAGAAGAAACCGATTGAAGAATTGCCAACACTGGCTAAGTCCATTCGAAAATTGGAAGAAAAATACAAAAATTCAGGCCGGGTGAATGTGCGTTATTCGGGGACGGAGTTGGTTCTTCGAGTGATGCTAGAAGGACCCGATTCTAAAATTGTAGAGAAAGATGTTTCCGAGCTCGCCAAATTAGTGGAGCGGGAGATCGGTGCTTAAAGTTCCCTCCAGAACCCGTGTGAATACGTCGCAGCCCAAGATTCGTTTGGGAGTAAATATTGATCATATCGCGACGCTTCGAGAGGTGCGAAAGGCGACCTACCCAAGTTTATTGGAAGCGCTTTTCATTTGCGAGCGCGCGGGAGCGGATCAAATCACGGTGCATTTGCGAGAGGATCGGAGACACATTCAAGACGCGGATGTCTCCGCGTTGCTTCAACATTCTCACTTACCTTTGAACCTGGAGATGGCTTGGGTTCCCGAGATGGTGAAGAAGGCAGCCCAGTGGCAGCCACATTCCGTCACCCTCGTGCCCGAGCGACGTGAAGAAATGACCACGGAGTCGGGATTAGATTTAAACATCATCGAAAAAGCGAAGAGGAATTTAGGGTCGCTTCAAAAGGCTTCAAAAGTTTATGGCTTTATCGAACCCAATTCTAAGCAGGTGCAACTCGCGAAGAAGCTAGGACTGGATGGCATCGAATTTCACACAGGACATTTTTCCCACCTTTGGACTGCAGCGCTTCGCGATAAGAAGAAAGCAGCGGCTCTGAATTTGGAAATCGATAAGCTCAATCAATCCGCAAAGCTTGCCCGACAGATTGGGCTAGAAGTGAAGGCGGGGCACGGACTCACCACCGAAAATGTCCATGCCCTCATGGAAATGCCTGGCCTCGAAGAGGTCAATATCGGTCACTTCATCGTCGCTCGTGCGGTGATTGTCGGCTTACATCTCGCAATTGTCGAAATGAAACAGGCCCTGAACCGCGCCGTATGAGACCTCTTCTTTCTGCGCAGGCGATGCAGCGAGTGGACCTCGAAACAATGCGGGAACGACGTTGCTCCTCCTATGAATTAATGGATTGGGTGACCGACGCCATCTTTACCGAATTTTCGCGCGATCCTCAGCTGGAGGGCTCGGTGCTGGTGCTTTGTGGGCCGGGAAATAATGGCGGAGACGGTTACCGGCTGGCAGAAAAATTGCGCGCCATTTTGGGACGTTCCGTGGAAGTGATGGCTGTGCTTCCGCCCTCCTCCATCGAATGTAAGAAGGCAGCAAAAAGATGTCGCTGCACTCGGGTGAAAGAGATCGGAAAGTCTTACGACATTGTCGTCGATGCGATTTTCGGAACAGGAGCGCGGGCGGATTTGCCGAAGGTGGTGAAGGATTGCCTGCAAAAGGTCAATGCTTCGGGATCGCATCGTGTGGCGCTGGATCTTCCGACAGGTGTGGGGNNGCTAAGTTTCACGCTCAGACATTTGTAGCGGATTTGACGTTGACGATTGGATATCCAAAAGAAGTTTTTGTCGTCGAATCCGTGGCGCACTTTCTTGGAGAAATTCGTTGCATCGCTACGGAATTTTCAGAACCAAAAGGAACGTTCAAATACTGGGCGCTCGGTCATGAGGATTTTTACTTTGGCAATATCGCTCGATCTGCGCATAAGGGCATCTTTGGAAAATGCGGCGTTATTGCGGGATCGGCTTCTACTCCGGGGGCGGCTTTCCTCGCGGCGGAGGCGAGTCATCGGGTAGGAGCGGGTTACACATCGCTCTATTTTGCGGATAGCCGAAATCTCAGCATTCGAATCCGAGAGGCCTCTTTTTTATTCAAGCCGAAGTGGAAGTGGAATGATGTGCTACACAACTCCGCGCTCATTTTGGGGCCGGGGGGAATACCTAAGGGAAAAATTCCTTGGAACAAATTAAAAATGCCGCTCGTGGTGGATGCGGACGCGCTCGCAGAATTTCCTCAGACGAGCTCAAAAGGAAATGCGATCCTCACC
>DDSI01000006.1:200-2588 GCA_002343335.1 Bacteriovoracaceae bacterium UBA2394 | reverse complement strand
ATACGTATACTGTCCCCAATTCCAGGATAGATAGTTTATATGCAATATTTGCGTACCTAGGGGCTAAAGGGCGCTGTTGAGGCGTTTTAAGCGGGTCTCTGTTTTGCATTGTTTTGGGGCGTGCGAACTCTTTCCTGTCTGTTGGCCATCGCGCTTGTCGGCTGCGCCGTACCCATCGAGGAATCCGGCGTGAGACCCGCTCCTTACAAAGGCTCCAGTCAAATATCTCCTACAAGCACGGAAGTCACTTTATTGGGAATTGAGGAGGACCGCCCTTATTCCACGAAGGATTTGAATGATCTCACTTTGAGCGGCCGTTGTTTAAATTCCAAGGCCACCGTTGAAGTCAAAGTGGGCACCAAAAAAATGGGCTCCACCACCTGCGGAAGCGATCTCACTTGGAAGATTGATGGAATGAAATTTGATTCTCTTTCCGATGGCGAGGTTTTGCTAAAAGTACAGCAAGTTGGAAAGACCACGGCCAATGCGAAAAAGCAAATTCGCGCTTTTAAGTTCAGCACCGAGATCAATCCTCAACAAACCAAAATCATCGGCATCGGAAATACACCGATCACGCAGCTAAGCGGTGGAACAAAGATCGCGGATCTCGCGCGGCTGCAGGAAGGCNNGCCGCCGGGGTTCGGATCGCCAGCTTTTTTGGAATCCCCTCGAAACAGAAATTTTGCCAAATTTGCCTGCCGACGGATCGTTTCAATTTCAAGGCTGGGGCGATTTTGGACTTCCGGTGGGAAGCAGTGAAATGTATGAACTCAATAATCAAGGAGCATTAATCCCTTGCGGCACCAGCACGTCTACGGGCTGCGCTGGAACGACGTACAAAACTTGCACTTCGAGTTCCGCCAAATGCCAAGATAAGTACGGATATCCAGCTGGCGGAGCGAATGGCTTGGCGGCGTTACGTGAATACAAGTGGAATCAATCCCTCGCGGAAGTAAAAAAATTCGCGGGCTTCATGAAAAAATATCCCAATCTCATCAAGGGAGCAACCGCCGACGACACGTTGAAGGGACGCATGAAGTACGTTTACATTTGGAAAACTCGTTTTCAAAAGATGTGTCAGGAGGCGAAGGCTATTTATCCAAATTTTAAAATGGATATGGTGACCTATTGCCATCGCACTCCGTTGACGGCGGAAGGTATCACGGGAGAAAAAAATCGCTATCGTGCCACCTCTGAAGGTGGAGCGCTCACTGACGCTCAAATTAATTCCATCGATTGGACAAAGCCCACCTGGGAAGTGGAAGTAGTGCGCGAGTATTTAAAGGATCCCATCATTTCGGCTTGCGTGGATAGTGTGCAGATATTCGATATGGCTTATCAGACCACTTCCACAGGTGAAACGAGCATGGGCCGATGGACCGAGCAGGATTATAGGAATAACGAAAGCTGTGTTGGGGTACTGGCAAATGATGCCAATCACAAAGTGATCGCTGGCGCTTACACGGCAAGTTATAAGTCATTGTCTTTCGAGGACCGAGTCCACAATATTGAACAAGTTTTAAAGCTCACCAAGAAGCCGAATGTCATCGGCGCATCCTTCTTCCAAACGCCGTGGGTGGCCGAACTGCCTGCAGACTCCGAAGAAGATGAGATCAACGAGAAAGTAACGAAGTACCTCTTACAGCGCTTGAATTAACAAACCGCAAACGTGTAAGTCTGACTGCATCACTGGGGGTGCAGAGGTTATGTTTACTCGTTTACTTTTAGCATTTGGAATTTTCGTGGTGGGGGTTCCTACCGTCAGAGCACAGGTGGAATTTTTGCCAGGACATGATGTGCAAGCCGGTCGATGGCTGGCCACGATTTCGATTGGTGGCGGAGTTCCCGCAGCACCCCTTTTTGCCCTTCGAAACACTCTCTTAAGGACCTTTGCGATGGAGCAGGGTGGATTCTATCGCGTGGCATTTGATTTCAACGACTTGCAAATGGGCGGTGCGAGTCCAACGCGTAAGACACTGGCGCGCAATTTTAAAACTTTGAAGAAAGAGATCGAGAAATACAAAGCCGCAAATCCAGGAGTTCCTACGATGGTAATGCTTGGTTTTACCGGACATGGACTGACGGAAGATGGAGAAAATTTTTCATTCAGTTTGGCGGATGGCCAAATCGGGGGCGAAGAAATTGCTACGCTCATCTCGGAGCTCGGCGCAGACGAAACTGTGTTGGTGATGCAGGCGTGTCAGAGCGGAAGTTTGGTCCACAAGGCCTTTCCCAGAATTGTGGAAAAAATGGTTTCCAAATTTAAAGCCGTGGCCGCGGCGGACTCAAGTCGACGGATTGCAGTGATGGTTCCTACATCTCAGTATGTGAATTCTCCATTTTTCTCGTGGGAAGAGGTTCTCGAAGAGAGCTTTCGAAAGCTCTCTT
>DDSI01000006.1:0-161 GCA_002343335.1 Bacteriovoracaceae bacterium UBA2394 | reverse complement strand
CCCCGCTTTCTTTTCCGAAGTCGTGGCTCGAGCTCTTGATGAAGCGGGAATGGGAGGAATGCTCGGGGGGATCGATCCGCAATTCTATGAGTTCAATTTCTCGGCGGATGTCCCTATGTTTTTAACAAGCGAAGCGGGGAAGCGACCGGAGAGTATTAGCA
>DDSI01000056.1 GCA_002343335.1 Bacteriovoracaceae bacterium UBA2394 | reverse complement strand
TTTGCAGATTCTCCACGACACAGGACGAAGCGCGCGACACTTCCTCGGCCGAAAGTTTTTTTCGAGAATCGAGCAGGGTTGGTCGGTGAGTTGGTTTCAAAAAAAAGACTGCTCCCAAATGTACCGTCAGAAGTTGTTATATGAACCCAGCAAAGCTAGGTGGGACCTGTATGAATTATTTTAGGCCTTCTCCGGAGAGGAGGCACACCATATTCAGGGACGGGTCCCGATAATAAGGTATCGGTTCAATAAACCTCACTTCACGTCACAAATACCCTAGGAGCAGTCCTATTTCATAACTGATGATCGATCCATTGTATCAGTTGCTCAGTTTGCTTGAGAAGCTCTTTTCCGGAGGCTTGGAAATCTTCGCGCTCGAAAGCGAGATCGACCAGAAGCAAAAGGTAAACTTCCGTCGGTCGGAGCAGCGGATGATTTTTCAAGTGTAACTTGATTCGATAGTTCAGCCAAGTCACTGCCTTTTCAAGACGCTCAGCATCTGAAGTTCGCAATCGGAAGTGATGTCCCGCAATTTCTACGGGACATATTTTAGACTCCGCATTGGATAGTTTCTTCGGTGCGCTCTTATGACTTCGTCCCAAATGTAGCTCCCCTCTTTGATAATATACTCAGGTGTGGGGGGGCTTGACGAGGTGAGATTTAATTCGTCACCGTAGAGTCACATGCGCCACAAAAAAATATTCCTCTTCGACCTTGATGGAACCCTCTATTTGGGAGGCCGCGTACTCCCTGGAGCGGTGGAGCTCGTGCATTGGCTAAGAAAGCAGGGGCACGGCGTATTTTTCTTCACCAACAATTCCTCTCGCTCTCTCAACGACTATGTCCACAAGTTAAAAGGAATGAAATTCGGCGCCCGGCCTTCTGAAATCGTGATGTCCACGCATACTTTGATTTCGTTTCTACATAAAAAGCGATGGAAAAATATTTTTCTGCTCGGCACGCCGAGCATGGAGTCCATGCTCAAGCGCTCGGGAATTCGTCATCGAAAATCGGACCGCCCTCAGGCTGTCGTGGTGGGATTTGATAAAACAATCACTTACGAAAAATTACTTTCTGCCGCGCGCTGGATCGATCAGGGAGTTCCCTTCGTGGTTACGCATCCCGACTATTTTTGCCCGACGGAGAAGGGGCCCGAACCCGATTGCGGAGCGATGGCGAAATTGTTGGAATTCACCACGGGAAAGATGCCACTCATCACGCTTGGTAAGCCCCATCGGTCCATGATCGAGGAGGTGTTTCGTCGACTCAATCGGAAAATTTCCAAGAATGAGTTCCTGCTCATTGGCGACAGACTTCAGACGGATATTCAAATGGCGCGAAATGCGGGGATTGATTCACTGCTAGTGCTCACGGGAGAGACAAAGAGAGGGGGGCTGGATAAGCGAATGCGATCAGCTAAATTACGACCTCGTTGGATTTTGCCTTCGGTGAAAGCTCTCCTTGAAGTTCTTCGCAACAATTGAGATGAAATCGGAATGAGAATTCTTCCCATCCTCTTCATTTTTTCTTTAATGGCAGCAGTGACCCCAGGCTGTTCGTCTAAGAGAAAGACACAATCCGGTGAAGTGCTGCGAGGGGGAATTAGCACAGAAGATTTAAGAGGCGATCAGGAGTCACAGTTCGCGGGACACTCTGCAGAGGCACCGCTTAAATATTATTACTCGGATCTTCAAATCGTTACTCAAACCGAAGTGGATGGAACGTGCGTCGGTGAGAAGGCAATTCGCGAGGAATATGTCGAGCAACCAAAGACGATCTTAAATGAGATGAATCAGTTGGAGTTGCCCCTAGGACCAGAGTCTTTTCGCTACTTTTCAGTGGGGGTGAGCTTTCAAACGACGGGTTACGATTCCATTCGCTATACCTTTACGGCACTCGATGGAGTCGTACCCTCCAAGGTGCGATGGTTGGAGCGTCTGATTCGAAAACCTGGAAATATTTTGGAATTTAAGTATCTCGATCACACCGTCAGTATGGTGCTGCAGACCACGCCCGTTTATTCCTTCACCGCCAATGAAAATCGAGACGGTTGCACGATCATCCACCATGTGAATGTCTTTGGAGATCGTACCTCTTATTATCCGCGAGCTGAAATTCAAAATTGAATCAGGGGATAAGTTGGCCTCTGTTAATGCTCGACGGGAAGGCTTCCAGATCCGGCCAGTAAAAATCTGCGTTCTCACTATTTACTCCCTTATTCCACTGACGAATTCCCGCATCTCGAATATCGCGCGCCTTTTTGGGCGAGAAAGGCTTCATGAGATCGGTGAGGACGGGATGCTTTTCCTTCCTAAGGACTTTCTCCAGGTCATGAATTGAAGTCATTTTTGGTTGCCCCCAGCTCGGAAAATTAAATGATCCAAAAGTCGCATAGGGCCTGTTTGGTTCCATCATAGAAGTCCCGGATGACGTGTAGATTTTAAGAAAGGCAGTTCCTACCTCGGAGGTTTCCATTTCCACGGTCCATGATATGCGGTGTTCAACCCCATTTTGTGCGTAGAAAAAAAGGTCGTTCACTGGGCGAGGACGATTGTTCCCATCGTTAGAGATTATTTTGCCGAAACCAGATTGAGCATTAGGATTGTCATCTGATCTCCATGGAGTGTGAAAGGAATCAACATTCATGCGGGCGAAGTGATTCTCCTTCTTCATGGTCGACAAGGTTGTCTTTAATCCTTCTCTCGAAAATTCGATGGCTAAACAGCTCTTTGCTTTGCATGCCAAAAACTGAACAGGAATGGTTTCGGCAGGAAAGGCGTGGTTTGAAATCAACCCTGGGATTTCATCGAGTGAGCTGGCCTTATCCAAGATGTATTCTGCAAGTTGCATTTGAAGAAGATAGGTCCGAGCTCCTTGTGACGGTTCGTGCGATTCTCCTTGCTTGAAATTGGGGTGAGCCATAATCACCACGCCTTTATCATTCATGCCGAACGCGGGAATGTGCGGCGAGACAGGTGATATGACAATCGAAGCTCGAGTATTCGTCCATTGAAAGGGTTTAGAATCAGTCTGCGTGTTGGGTTGAATAGCCTTCTTTTGCATGCCGACTGGATTGAAGTAGATAATTCCGTCCGTCACGGGAGAAATAAATTGGTATTGTCCGCCTAAACCCGAACTCATCAAGCCTAGCCATCCCACCGCAGTTCTGCATGCATGAATTCCTGAAAGAGTGGAGGAGAAGATTGCAACGCCAATCAGAAATGCAGATATGAAATATTTTTTCATGAGAACCTCTCTTGCAACTCCAGAGATTCGTCGCTCAGTTCTGAAATGGAAGCAAGAGATGTGCCGAAATTTCTGTTTACATGTTTAAAGGGCGCACACTTTTGAACACTAAGAAAATAGTGATGTAGAAATGACATTACGAGCTTCGCCTCAGCTGTCCTCCCCGGCAAATATGCCAGCAGCTGTGCGATCTCGGTCCCAATCCCGCGTCATCTAAACTTGAATAAGATTTAGCGTGAGTGAGGGAATGTCTCAACGAAGGGCGTTGTCACTTCCGGATGGATTTTGTCAGTGGGGAGAGCCGCGAACTAGCGCTGTTGCTTTTGGTATTGTTTCTCTTGTTTGTCCAAGCGCTCGCGAATGCGGGAAACTTCTTCTTTCATGCGCTTATTCTTGTTTTCCAGCTCCTGAATGACTTGAGCGTCTTGAGCTTTCTTGCGGGCGTCCGAGAGCAAAGGAATAATTTCGGCAGAAGTGGCGGGCGTTTTCTCAATCTTAAGCTCGCGCCAATTTCTTCCATTTTCCTGTCCCTGGTCGTAGCCCGAGCGGAATTCTTGGACTTCCTTTTCGGTTCCCTGACTACAGAATTGATCGGGATTGGCGCCCACCGATCCGATTTCGTTATCCTTCACTCCTTTATGAAAGCCGGCTTCAAAGGTGCAGGCCTTGGCTGGAGCCTTCGTTTGAGAAGCAGGATTGCCAAGGAGTCCGAGAGATAAAATGGAGAGCGTTGGGATCATGAGCGGCTATTATCACAAAAATGCACGCCCCGAGTAAGAATAATGTCAGTTTTTTAATAGGCTTTAAGTCGTGGAACTCTTGAGTAAAAATGCTTCTACGAAGTCCTCAAGATCCCCATCCAAAACGACGTCTGGCTGAAAGGATTCATGCTCCGTGCGGTGGTCTTTTACCAGGCGATAGGGAGCTAAAACATAAGATCGAATTTGAGAGCCCCAGGCATTGTCCATCTTTTGGGCATGGTGAGCGTCGGTGGCCGCTCGTCTTTTCTCCATCTCTATTTCATAGAGTTTGGACCTCAGCATGGTCATGGCTGTGGCGCGATTTTGATGTTGGGAGCGCTGAGTTTGGCAGGCCACAATTACGCCGCTTGGGATGTGCGTGATGCGAACTGCGGAATCCGTTTTATTCACATGCTGACCCCCAGCCCCGCCGGCTCGAAAGGTGTCTACTTTTAAATCTTCCGTTCGAATTTCGATTTCAATCTTGTCGTCCACTTCCGGGACGACATCGATGGCGGAAAAGGAGGTATGGCGACGCTTGTTCGCATCGAAGGGGGAAATTCTCACCAAACGATGTACGCCGCGCTCTGATTTGAAATAACCATAGGCGTGATCGCCGCGCGCGATGAATGAACAAGATTTAATTCCTGCTGCTTCACCCGCTTGTTCATCCACCAGTTCCACGGCGAATCCTTTTTTATGAGCGTAGCGCAGCAACATGCGCTGAAGAATTTGCGCCCAGTCTTGCGCTTCCGTACCACCGGAGCCTGCATTGATCGTCACAATCGCGCCCAAACGATCCTCTTCCTTAGACAGCATTTTTTTTAGTTCGAGCTGTCGTAGTTTTTTCTCAAGATCGGGAAGCTTCGAAGAGGCCTCTGATCGCAAGCTTGTCTCACCATCTTCAGCAATCTCAAGCAGCTCCTTCAAATCGCGCAAACTGGAATCGACGAATTCAAAGGGTTCAATCGTTTTTTGCAGCGCTTCGATGCGTAACTGCACATTCTTTGCTTCTTCTGGATTGTTCCAAAACTCGGGTTGAGAGGTTTGTTCGGTGAGGGCTTCTTTTTCGTCCTTCAATCGAGCGACGTCAAAGTAGCCCCCGTAGTGAATCGACACGCGCCTGGAGATCTACAATTTGGGAAAGAAGATTCTTTTTGTCGGGTATCTTCTCAGACTGGGAGTTTGTGTCGGATCTTTCCATAAAATGCTCATAACAAAAAGCGGCCACCAAATCCATAGCATTAGCGGAAAAGTCCAAGCAAAGAAGGTGAGTCTCTCCTTTTTAGGAATGCGAACTTCTTCTACGAAAACTTTTTCTACAAAATTTTCTTCCGTGCGAATTCCATCCCATGGGCTGATCACGCCGCTTAGACCGTTGTTCGTCGCGCGAATCATGGGCAAATAGGTTTGATAGCTTTGCATCGTGGCCATGGCGAAGTGTTGACGCTGAGCTGAGGTCTTTCCGTACCATGCATCGTTCGTCAAATTTACCAATACATTAGCCCCATGTCGGGCGTGACGTACGGAATTGGCTGAGAAAATATCCTCATAGCAAATCAATCCTCCTAGCCTGAGGTTTGATCCAGGAGGTTGAATAGGCTTCTGATCGGTGCTGCCGGGCATGAAATCCCCGGCGTTAGCGACGAGCTTTCCAAACGGTAGCCAATCCTGAAGAGGAACATATTCACCAAAGGGGACGAGGTGCTGTTTATCAAAGCGTTCTTGCACTTGATCCTGCACGACCATGAGGGCTGAATTTCGATTCACGTGATTGTCTCGAACGACCGCGCCCATCATGAGGGGGATCTCGGCTTTGAGCGGCAGCTGCTTTTGAGCAGCAGACACTAAAAATGGAAAGGAAGTTTCAGGCCAGACGACGAGTTGAGGTTTTCCTCGCTCTGCCTCGCGGGTGAGTTCGATTAGTTTTTTTAGATGATTTTCTGCTTCCGCGGGATCCCACTTAATTTGCTGATCAATGTTGGGTTGAACAATCGCGATCTTGGTCGACTCTAATCCTTCAGGGGCTGAGCGTTTACTCGCTTCATAATAACTGACGAAAAATATCGCTGCGATGAGCGCCAAGCTCAGACAAGCCAGGCGAGTTTGCGTACGCGACCTGTAAAGGTGATCCGTATGAAGAATGAGGGCAGCCACGAAGACCCAGAAAAAGGTAAGTCCCTGAACGCCCCAGATCTGTGCCGTTTGCGCCATGAAGGGGACATTGAAAAATGAAAATCCAATTTCTCCCCAGTGAAATCCTGAAAATAAATACTGTCGAATTGCTTCGAGACCTGCCCACAAACAGCCGTAAGAAATCACACGACCCATCGGGTATTGAAGTTGGACCCAATTGCTTCCGATGATGGCAGCCCATGTACCCCAGAACAAAGAGCAATAGCCGCCCAACATAAACAGAGCAAAAAACGAAATCGACCAGGCGATCTCTCCATGCAAATTCATGGCGATCGTAATCCAGTAGAATGTGATGCCGTAGAAAAATAGGCCCGCCCAAAAGCCTAACAAGAATCGCACCCATTTTTTGGGTGACTGCAAACTGAGGAACATGAAGACCATGAGCCCAAGCGTGGCGAGAACCCAGCCCCACCACTTAGGATCATACTGAAAATCATTCCATCGGAAGGGATGAGCCAAAGCGATAAGCGATCCCGCGAGAGCCAAGATAACTAAGCGGATGAGAGCCCAAAGCATGCCATCCATCATCCTTGCTGGAGCGACAAGGTCAACAGGAGATATCGCGCTGGAAGCGAAGTTCCAAGCGCTTCATGACGGCTGCTTCATTTGGCTTTTCATGATCGTAGCCGAGAAGGTGCAGCATCCCGTGAATGAAGAGTTCGCTAATCTCTCGGGAGATGCTGTGCGCATACTCTTTCGCTTGGAGTCGCGCGGTGGCCACATCAATCACGATACTTCCCAGGAAGACCGAAGAGTAGAAGGAAGAGGCTGGAAAGCTAAGGACGTCGGTGGGCTTATCCTTCCCGCGATAAAGTTTGTTTAACTTTCGCATGGTGGAATTGCCTACGAGTTCCAGTTCTACGGAGAGTTTATATTTTCTCTGAACCATTTGAATGCGATGCCAAAGGAGTCGAAGCTCCCGCTCCGAGTACTTGGCTTTAGAAACTTGCTTCTCTGCCCGAAGATAAAGTCGAGGTGGATCTCGTGGATTAAGTCGATCCAGGGTTTCGCGACTTTGAGTCGACGAACGAGATGCGCTCAGTCGCTTCTTCCGCTGGTTTCTTGAGGTGCGGGTAGTCAATTCGTTGATGATACACTCCCTGCAGAACTTGGAGGAAGGCATTTCCAATGCCCGTAAGGTCTTTCAAGCTCATATCGCATTCATCCAATTGGCCATCGAGAAAGAATCGCTGAATGGTGGCATGAATCATTTGCCGCAATTGATCAGCCGAACGATTTGGAAGGGCCTTCGCGGTTGCTTCGACGGCATCCGCTAACAAAATGATCGCCCCTTCTCGGGTCTGCGGTTTCGGTCCAGGATAGCGAAAATCGTGCTCGTCAATTTCTTCGCCTTCACCAGCTTGTTTCTTCGCTTTATCGTAAAAATAGGAAATCAATGCGGTGCCATGATGCTGCGGTATAATTTCCACGATACTTTGAGGCAGCTTGTGCTCATACGCGAGCTCAATCCCATCCTTCACGTGATTTGAAATGATGAGAGCGGACATCGTAGGCACGAGCTTATCGTGCTTATTTTCACCCTTAATATTTTCGATGAAGTAGTGGGGCTTCTTTGTCTTTCCAATGTCGTGATAAAGCGCAGCCACCCTTGCGAACAGCGCATTGCCATGAATGGCTTCGGCAGCCTTTTCGGCCAACTGACTCACTGTGAAGGAATGAAAGTAGGTTCCGGGCGCTTTGATAATCATTTCTTTCAGAAGAGGGTGATTGGTGGATGACAATTCCATCAGGCGCAAATCGGTAGTGTAGCCAAGATATTCAATGACGGGCTGTGCAGCCAGGATAAGTCCCGCGCAAAACAAACCGGAAAGCAGAGCGAAGAGAAGCGAGACGCCAAGATGCATCATGACTGCGGAGATATCGAGCGCTTCCATCCACACTCCGAGAGCAACCAACGCGGCCTGTAACAAACCCACCACTAATCCCGCTTTGATTACATCGACACGTTGAGAGATGTGCCGCATGCGTGCAGCCCCGACCAGTGAGACGGAGACGGTGATGAGAGCGAAATAAGGAACTCTCGTCATCCAGGCGACGGCCATTGCGAGCAACATCGAAAAGAACATCGTGATCTCCATGCTGGTGAAAAGCCGCAGTGTCATGGCCGGAAAGGCGAGCGGCAGCAAATATAAAAACGTTGAGCCAATTGGGGATTGCGACTCAGCAGCGGAAAATAAATGGAAAAGACTTGAGAGAAGCGCAAGCGAAGCTACGAGAAATCCGCCCATCACCATTTGATCACGCTGGGTGAGCTTGAACTTTCTGAAATTCCTTCGCCCTACATTGTAAAAAGTGACGATGAGGAGAGCTAAGATGACGCTAAACCAAATGACGGAGGCAAAGTTTGTTTCCCGAACTTGAGACTTTCGCATTGCTTTCAAAAGAATGGAAGCTTCTCGGTTCACTCGCTCGCCTTCTCGGACGATAATTTCGCCTTGAGCGATCTCGATCCAAACAGGTTCGATGAGGTTCATTGCTTCGGAGCGCCGTTCTTCCGTTTCAACTCGGTTAAAGACTAGGTCAGCATCCACAAGCTTCAATACCAATGAAACAATATGTTCCTTCAGCCGTGGTGAAAGTTTGAGAGCATCGAACCCCTTCCACTCCTTAGGATTGTTCAATAGATTTCGAATCTCTCGGATCGTCAAAATTTTCTTTTGATACTGTCGTTTAGGAACGCGACTTTCTTCTCCTGAACGAATGTCGCGAATAAGAATCTCAGGGCTCTGTGGGATCGTGGATTCATCGATAATCCAAAATTCATTTAAACTTCGGTAAACTTTATCGAGTGCCAGCCGAATTTTTCGTTGATTGGCAGGTCGTTTGAGGGAATCCCATTCCTCTTCGCTTAGGGGAGCGCCAAGAGTAGTTTCAAACGTTCGACGGAATTTCTCCATCGCAAACGGATTCTGAGCTTCCAGGAGCTTAAACCCTTTCAGAATAGATTCGAGATCGATTTGTTTGGATTGAGGGTCCAAATCGTAAAGATCGAGCAACTGCTCTGCCGCGGCCGCTCTTCGCTGAGCCGTAAATTCTTCATCGATCGCTCGAATGGTTTGAAGGGCTCGAACATTTTCTCGAGCGACTTGTCCGGTTTCATAATAGGGAACAGGGGCATGAAATGGATTGAGGGTGATGGCAGAGCTTAAAAGAGAAACACTGGTGAGGGTCAGGAGGGTTTTCCAGCGACTTGCCAGCCAATCGGCTGCATCGTGCCAACGATCCTCAAAACTTTGCCACATATGTCCCTATAATATCACGAGCTGCGTGACTCAAGGTCCTGACTTTTCGCGTAATTCATAAATTTGAGGTTGGATCAGCGCATAGCGAAAGACATCCCATCGCATCGGAGATGTTACGACTTTCGATTTTGCCACTTCCGTCAAAGAGAGTGGATAGCTGCCGTGCGACTTGCGATAGAGATTTAAGGCTTGATGCATCTGAGTGACCTCCCAGGCATGGGGCCTATCCACGGTTTGGGGAACCGAATTCTTCGTGAGAAGTGCCAGGGAAAACGCGATGCCCGCAATGCTAGTCGCCCAAATGAAATCTCTGAAACGAAACATGGGCCATGAAACTTTGAATGCGGTATCTGCAATCTCATCGTCCTTGGGGCGAATGGCTCCGGAGCGCCAAAGATCAACCATTCTTCGCAATGTTAGAAATTCGCCATCGACCGAAGCGCGAATGATGTCTTGGACGGAATTTCTGCCGTCGCAGAGTTTTAAAATCTCCATTTGCTCAAGCGTATAGGGCAAGGACCGTAGGCTTAAGCTGCTCGTCGTTTTATCTTTAAATTCTTCTATCGAGCGATCAATTTCGTCCATCTCCTTCAGGCTTTGCGGAGGGAGTTGAACTTGCGAGATAAAGATTCTTCGAGAGGAACCAATTTTTTCCTGAATCTTAGGCCACTCTTCGAGACGACGTTTAGCTTCCTTCAATAAATTCGAGATGCGCTTCAGCGAAAGAAAACCGTAGGTGGTGGGATCAGGCATTTGAACGTCATAGGCTCGCGGAGTCATTTCGACATTCGTCCAAAAAAAGATGCGATAAAATAATTCAAGACGATCCAATTTTACATGTTGAATCATGCGTAAGTAGGACTCTTGATTGGATGCGATTACTTCGCTGAGCAAACCCTCCCAACTTTTGAAATGTTGAAGGCGTTCCCGCGGTGGCATTTTCATCCATGGAATTTTTTCAAATCGTTCAATAATACGATCGAGAGGTCGATGGGCCATTAAGAACTGGCCTTCCTTAATGACGATCGTCGCATGGCCTTGACTGGAGGTGACGTCTACTTCTCCGGACCAAGATTCTTTTTCAAGTTTGGAAAAAAAATCGATTAGAACCTTCATTATGTTCCTCGTTTCGTCCAGAAAATTTGAAGGATGTAAACAATCATGAAACTAATGAGCAGTCCGATGGAAAATCGAGTTGGACTCCAGATTCGATAAGAATCCCAGAGCATAGCCTCCATGATTCGGGATCTCAGAAAGAGCGGGAATGCCCACCAGAGCAAAGCAAACAGGAAACTCGTCTTTAACCATGTCATGATCCAGCGCTGATCTTGGAGTAATGCACGACTATCGAAAATAAAGAATCGCCATAGCAATAAACGATTTCGTTGGTTGCGCTGATGCTGCCGAATCAAGTTATCCACTTGTTGTCGTGAATTCATGGAACCTGTCGAGGTGGAATCCCGATTCTGAGTCGAAGCTAAATAAAGGGGTGCAAATTCTGAGCTGGGACGAAGTGTCGGCTCATTGGTTTGAATGCATACGCCTGAAGCAGTCGCACGTTTCGAAAGCGCGAGCAAAATGACAATCCATGGCAGAAGCCACAAGAAAAAACTCCACAGACCGCTCGAGAATCGGAAGGGATGCAAATTCCATGTTTGGATGCGATTCTTGATGCGAGAGGCCCACCCGTTCATGAGCATAGTTTGACTGTCTTCGAGTTTTGGAAAAGCCAAAGGGAGTTCACCGAGCTGTTGAGTTTGTCTTGCGATCGTTTGGTACGTTTCATTGCCCAGTTGCGAACGAAGCTCATCCGCGCGAACCAGATTTTGAGTTTGAACCAAAAGTTGGATGAGATTGAACTGAATAATAGGATCTCCAGGAAATCGCTCGAAAAGCTTCTCGTAATCTCGTCGGACCTCTAAGGGTGGCCTTCCATTTGCCAGTTCAAAATGAAGTTGCAAAATGGATTTCTCCTTCGAGTCAAGAAGTTGAGTGTACCAGTACTGTGCAGATTGAGTTTCAGAGTTCAACTGGGACCACAGAACTTTCCCTACGATCGGCAGAGCATTGAGACTCTCATCTGAATATTCCAATCGCGTGCGACCCTTTTCTAAGGCTTCGAGAGCGATGGCAGAGTCCGCCGCATCTCGAAGACTCTCGAAGGCGGGCATCGACGCCAGTAGAAATGCGCTCAAGATAGCGAGAGCCAGTGCGGGAAATGCACGCCTAGAATAAATAATGCAGACGCAAAGTAAGGCATGCACGAATCCTATCCACCATCCAAACTGCACCACCCAAAAGAGAGACGCTGCCCATAGGGAGAATAAGAATAGGCGAGATCTTGTGGGGAACCATGATGGTAAATCGTGGAGGATTGCGGGGGCCCAGATCCAAAAATAAAGACTAAGAACAAGAATGAGGGAAAGTAGAATGGGAAAAAAAAGCACGGGAATGAAATGAAGAATGAAGGATATCCCTTGGACTGGATAGTTCCACATGTTTGAAAAGGCGTGGGCCATTGCACTCAACCATCGATCCGCTCGCAGCGAGGAATCGACGAAAAGAGCTCGCCAGTAAAAAAGTGAGAGGGGGAGATCGTGACTGGCCGTCCAAGTTTTCCAACTGCCCTTAGAATCTCGATCGAAACTTTTGATCCATTCATCTTCGGCAATTTCGCGCAAAAAACTCTTTCGCTGAAACTTGGAATACACCTCCAGGTCCGCTCCCTGAAGTCGATGCCACTCATTTCGCAGATTTTGTTGTCCGAAAGGATCGTCGGCGGGTGTTTCAGCCCCTGCGACATAAAGTCCCAGACTTCCTACGAATCCTATTAAAAATAACGCCCACCGCCCCATCTCTGACAGTCTAAGGCCTCTGGGGGCGCCTTTAAAGGGCCATTTTAGTTGGCACGGACCTTGCATGCTTAGGGGCGGATTTTAGGGGTATGAAACCTTTAATACGATATGGTCGGCTTGCCCTTCCGCTCTTGGGGGCATTTGTCGCGCTAGAGGTCCTTGCGGATCCGCAGGCGGTCGTGCCCGCAACCCTAGACTCCGTTTTTCAAATTCGCTGCGGGATTCATCTCCAAGTTTTAGGCGGCGTACGCTCGTTTTCATCCTTAGATCAATCTGCCAATTCCTCAGATCCGAAAAATAAAATCACGAATAACATCGCCATTTCTACGGCGACTCCAGATAACTCCATCGAGATTAAGAGCGAAACGAGGGTTAACCCCTACGAAAATAATGCGTTGAAGGAAGCTTTTCCTAATCCTTTGAAATCGGCGATCGACGTGACAGACGGAATTCTCGGTGCATTTATGCAACTGAATTCGGATGCTCGCCGCTGGCACCACCGACCCATCCGAGTGGAAGACACTCGCTTACAATCGAGCATTTCGGAAGGCGATCGATTACATTTGGTTGTTCTCAATATCAACTACATTAAAAGCATATTGCGAAAGCTCACGAACGAGTCGGACACCAACTATCTCTTAAACGTCCTAAAAGTTCGGGTGCTTGGAGAAATGATCCATCAGGGACTGCGTCCGCATGCGGGCGATCAAGATTATAAAACCATGACCTTTGAATTTGCCGACACCCATTTCGATGTCGCTCGAATGGAAACGGCTTTGAAAGACGCGCTTAAGCGCTTCGACATATTTTTAAAGGCTCGCTTCATTTCCGTCTTCGAATACAAATCAAAAATGAATCTCTTGAACCATTGGGTAACGGCCGGAGTACTTACCTATAGCAAACGCAGCTTCCTGGAGCCTGCAACTCTTTCCGCGACGAGACGCTTTGAGAGACATGCGGCTTTCATCGCCGCGCAGATGGCGCAACCCACCGAGAATGTCGTCAACTATGAAAAAATCAGTAAAACCCTGAGTCTCGAGTTCCACACGATTGAACAGCTTCGTACGGGAATTGCTGAATTTCTGAAAAAACGGTTAGGCGATAAAGCCTTTTCCAAAAATGGGCCCCTTCGAAAAGTAAAATTTACGCGAAAACAAAATGAGGTACTCCATTGGATGGATATGTCGGATTTTTATGTGGAGGTACTTTCCCGACAGTTCAATGGGAAATTGAGAAATATGAAAGACCTCGCCGATGTTGAAAACCTGTTAAGGAGCGTTGGCGTTCAAGGCGAAATTTCTGAATTAGAACTGGCGAAGTTTTTGGATTATTTCCAGCGGAGTGGAAAATTCTCACCTCCCTTTGTCCATGCCAATCAGCTTCAGAAAAATCTGACCAATGTGTCGGATTTATTGGCGTTAAAATCGAATAGAGAAATGGGAAATGCTGACTTAGTTTCGTTCGATATGGCAGGTGTCGGCGAATTCAATGTTCACCTGATTCAAGCTCAACTGGCGGCGTCAGCCTTCAGAGTCTCCACATTGGGAAATACCGTCGGCTCGCTTGAGACATACGCTTCTCTTTATGGCATGAGCTACGGTCGTTCCTATCAAAGAATGTTAGCAGGACTACGCCGCGCTCTTGCAGTGGTTGCGAAGGAATCTTCCAGTGGAAATGTCCGAGTGGACCAAGAAGTTCAAGCTCGAATCTCAGGGGACGAGCTTGTGACGGAAGCGAATCTTTCAAGAGAAGCTTGGAAGCGCGTGATCAAGCAGTTAACGCCCGCCCTCAGAGCGTCTTATTTAAGTGGAGCTGATCAATTTAAGAAATGGAATGTGCTGGATTCTGAAATTGCGGGAATTCGAGATTTTGCGGAGGAGGGATTGAAGGCGATTCGAGCTCAATGGGAGGGTAAGGATCGGGCGCATCGTATTCGAATGGGTGTTTATTCTAGAATTTTGGGGCGTGATTCTTCCGGACGTTTGAAATTTGAAACAGAATTCATGATGTTCTTTCCGCCTTCAATGGCTGCCCGAGATCGACACCAAATCTTGAATTTCATTAACTCTCGAGATTTTGAAGCCATTGTTGCGCAAAATGGCGGTGTGGATTCAGAAGTATTTCGACAACTTCAAAAATCTAGCGCGATCGCAATCGAGTAAAGAGTCGCTTCATCCAATCATTGAGGTGCGGCACGCGAATTAAATAAGTCACCCCAAAATAGACGAAGATGCCCGCACCGACGAGAAATGCGAGGATGATAATTTTCTCGGTGGAAATTCCATGATGTGTCCAAACCTCCAGCTTTGACATTTTTGAAAGCAGAAAAAAGAGTGCTGCCGCCATGACAATCGCCGCGAACGTCATTTTCAAAAAAGCGGAACCCAAGCTTCTCCAAGGAAAATCTCGGTGTCGCTTAAAAATAATGAGCACAAGAATAGAAACGTGGAATGCAGATGAGACACTCGTGGCTAATGCAATACCGGGCGTGCTCAGCCACTTGGAAAATGTCCACGCGGCGATGAAGTTCACACAAAGCGCCCCAATTCCCACGAGCGCAGGAGTGCGCGTGTCTTTCTCCGCAAAAAAGAGCGGCAGTATAATTCTGAGGGTTGCGAAAAAAGGAAGACCGAGTGCGTAAGTCATGACGGAGTCGCTCGTGATGAGCACATCGGCCCATTGAAACTTGCCGGAGAAATAGAGTGTGGAGACAATCGGCAGAGCTAAGGCGATGAGGCCGCCCATGGCGGGCAGAGCGAGGGCCCAAATGAGAATCATCGAAATTCCAAAAGTGCGTGATAGACCTTCTTTATTTTGATCCGCGGTGAGCCGACTAAAACTAGTGACGGCGGCAGTTCCGACCGAGGTCGCGATAATGGAGACGGGGAGCTCAAGTAAAAGATCCGCGTAAAAGAGGTGTGAGACAGCGCCGTCAATGCCACTGGCAAAGACTCGGTTCACAATGATGTTCAGCTGGTAAACTCCCATACTAAAGACGGAAGGTCCGAGCATGAGGAGGAGCTCCGTCACGCGAGGATCTTTCCAGCGGAAATAGAGGCGAGGAAGAGCCTTAAATCTTTTAAGGTCTGGCAGTTGCACGATGGCTTGGAATAAGCCTCCCACCAAAAATGCCCCGCCAAAGACGAAAATCCCTTGGATGGGATCAAAATCCTTCCAGATTAGAAGGGGAGGAACGCCACAGATGACGATCAAATTGAGTACTGCAGGACCAGCTGCCGAAATCGCATAGGATCGGAAGGAGTTTAGAACGCCCATGAAGAAGGCGAACCATCCTATAAAGATGATAAAGGGGAATAGAAATCGCGTAAGACTCACCGTGAGTTCAAACTTGCCAGGGACCTCAACGAATTCTGGGACGTAAAGACGAACGAGAGCAGGGGCAATGATGACCGCAACTCCCGTGATCGCAAGCAGTGCAAGCGTGAGCCAAACGAAAGTATTCGAAATGAACTTCTGCCACTCTGCGAGAGCCGCGGTCCCCGTGCCTTTACTTTCTTTGAGGGCCCGGGTCAGAAGTGAAACGATGGCCGGGGTAAGAGCCCCTTCTCCTAGAAGCCGTCTAAGTGCATTCGGAATGGTAAAGGCGGCTACGAAGGCATCCGCCACAAAGCTGGCTCCAAAGAAATGACTGAGAACGAGGTTACGCACCAAACCTAGGAGGCGAGAAAGCAGTGTAAAGGAAGCTAGAATACCGGAGGCCCTTCCGATCTCTCGAGCTTCAGAGGTTGGACTCTCGGAGGAATCGCTCATCGTGGAGATACAAGTGTAACGTTGTCTTCACGGCGAGGTCTATTGACAACACCAGAGGCGCGCCATTAATAAGGTGGGACCATGGCAAATCATATTTCTTCGGAAAAACGAGCGCGACAGGCTCCTAAAAGGACTGCCCGCAATTCTGCAATCAAATCCTCGGTTCGTACTGCTGAACGTGAAGTTCGTGCTTCATTATCGGACCCCGCCAAGGCTGAAGCAGCCCTACGAAGAGCATTCAGCGTCATTCAAAAATCACGGGGCGTTGTTTCGAAGAATGCAATTAAGCGAAAGATGGCAAGACTTGCCAAAGCTGTGGCTTTGAAGACCAAAGCGTAAGCTCCGAACTCGCTGATTTCACGGTTTCTAACTTCGTTCGAGAAATCTTCTGTTGGGTGTGAATTAATTTCACGAGATCTAAAGTGACACGTCGTAGTGCCCAAACAGGATCGGCGCCACTTTTCATTTCCAAATCGGCTTCAAACATTCGATCAAAAATGTGAGACCACTGCGCCTTTTTAAGTCGGCCTCGCTGCAACCATTTACGGACGGCAAAACTCGGGAGGCGAAGTCGACTTGCGATTTCATCTTCTCGAAATCGACTTTCAAAAGCGTAGTGAATTAAGCGGCCCAATCGAATATCGCGGTTAAGAAGTTGAAGTAAGGCAAAGGGATGCGAGTGCGATCGAATCGCCAGGTCGAGCTCGCTCATGGCAACGGTGAGTTCGTTTCGGTGAATAGCATCGATCCAGCGAAACCCCGCTTTGTCATCCTGGCTTTGGCCTTGCGACTCTGCCGAAACGTATTCCCAGCTGGGGACTGAAAACTTCGCGGGCAAACTCGCTTCGCTCAATAAGACAACTCGATGAGGACCCCGCGTGAGGCGCGTCTGAAGATCGGAAAGGGAGGGATGTTGCTTAATTGCTTTATCTGCGTCTGAAATCAGGATGACCTTTGTCTGCTTAAATAGGGAAAAGGTGCTCAGAGAGTCGAACACTTGGGTCCAGCGGAAATCTTGAGTTTGCCCACCCCAGCGTTCGACGACTAGATCGGTCGGCCATTTGTGGGCTTCTAAAAATTTCGGCCACCAGTCGTTAAAGGCGTCGGCCGCACTTGCCTGAACCCAAAAGCAAAAAGTCTTCATTTCGCTTTCTCCCCGGGATTTCGTCGGGAGGGTTTACGGGATCGCTTTGATCCGCCGAAGGCATCATCCATTTCCGAAGTGTCAAAAATTGGAATCTCCTCCGTGGCATCGATCGGAGCGCTCAGAATCTCCGTGATATCGGTCTGAAAGGGCTTGGGAGCCGGAGGATTATTCATCGAGGAGTCATTCTGAACAGAAACCGTATCGGCTGACAATCCCGGAGAATTGGCCGGGGGAGGAGCTTCAGCGGGTGGTGGAGGCGAAACCTCCGGCTCTGCCGGCTTTGCGAAGTCGGCATCGGAAATCTCCACGTCGGATGCCGCGGCTGCGATTTCGGGTTGGGGAATTTCTTCCGGAGGAATAACTTCCGTATTTTGCTCGAAAGCCTCGGAGGGCGTAGGCGGCGGAAGCGGCTCTGGAGGGGAAGGCTCAGGCAAGGGTGCAGTCTCGGTTACAGCAGATGTTGAAGGTGCATCGGTCGGAGCTTCCGTGACCACCGTTTCTGATGTGGGTGTCGCCGGCTCGGCACTGGGAGCAGTCGCCTCAGCAGGCTTAGTCTTTGGTTCCGGTTCCGTGGCGAGTTCCTCGGCTGCGGCTTCCGCAAGTTTCGCTTTCTTGAGTTCCCGCACATTTTTTAAATGGGCGCGAAAGCGTTTTATCTGAGGCGCGAAGAAACTGATGAGAAACAGACTGACTGCAAAAAGATTTAAAGCAATCAGCGCCCAGGCAGAGGCCGTGAGCCATTTTTGAACCTGCTCAAAATCTAAAACGGGTGGAGATTTAGCAACTTCGGCAGCAGCCTTATTCGCAGCCTTTTCAGCCGCTTTTCCGGCGGCGGCGATTAACCCCCCTAGAATCGCCCACATCCCATGCATTCAGATTTAAGGGTATGCCAGCCTTCCCGCCAATTGAAGCTTTTTCTGACAGACGGGCTGGAAAAACTAGCTTATAGTCGGGAGCTATTATCATGACAGATATATCCACTGTCTCACGATCCAAGGAAATTCCAGAATCACTCACGTTTGATGACGTCCTTTTGGCGCCTCAACATTCAGAAGTTCTCCCGCATGAAGTAAATTTGAAAACTTCGCTCAGTCGAAATTTTCTTCTCAACATTCCCATTATCTCAGCGGCCATGGACACAGTGACCGAATCCCGCATGGCGATTCGCTGTGCACAGGAGGGGGGACTGGGAGTCATTCACAGAAATCTTTCTGTGGAAGCTCAGGCGGCGGAAGTGAAGCGAGTAAAGAAATTTGAAAGTGGCATGGTGGTCAACCCCATCACCATCCATCCGTCGGAAACGCTCCGTCGAGCTCGTCAGTTGATGGATGAGTTTAATATTTCAGGGTTGCCGGTCGTTGACGACTCGAACAAATGCATTGGTATTGTGACCAATCGAGATTTACGTTTTGTGGACGATCTCGATCGTCAAAAGGTGACGGATCGTATGACGACCAAGCTCGTGACGGTTCCTGAAGGCGCAGATGCGGAAAAGTCCCGCGCGCTCTTGCGAGAGCATCGAATTGAAAAGTTATTGGTGACCGACGGCAAGGGCCACTTGAAAGGTCTCATTACCATTAAGGACATAGAAAAAACCGCTCGATATCCCGGCGCTTCTAAAGATGCGCGGGGAAGTTTGCGCGTGGGTGCTGCTATTGGAACGGGCGCCGATACGCCTCAGCGTTTAGAGAGACTTGTGGAGGCGGGAGTGGATGCTATTTTCTTGGATACCGCTCACGGTCATTCGAAAAAAGTGCTCGACACATTGAGAGACGTGAAAAAGCGCTACTCGAAAATGACTTTTGTGGTTGGAAACGTGGGAACGGCCGATGCCACGAAAGCACTCATTGATGAAGGCGCGGATGGAATCAAGGTGGGAATTGGTCCTGGAAGTATTTGCACGACTCGAATCGTTTCCGGTGTGGGAGTTCCGCAATTTTCTGCGATTTTAGAGTGTGCTTCGATCGCGGGACCGAAGGGAATTCCGATTATCGCCGACGGCGGCGTGAAATATTCAGGAGATATCGTAAAGGCTCTTGCAGCCGGCGCGAATTGCGTCATGGTCGGATCGTTGTTGGCAGGAACGGATGAAAGTCCCGGCGACATCATTTTATTTCAAGGGCGCTCTTATAAGGAGCATCGCGGAATGGGAAGCATCGAGGCGATGAAAGAAGGATCCCGTGACCGATATTTTCAAGACCATCCAAGCAAAGATGAAATCGGAAAATTAGTGCCTGAAGGCATTGTGGGGCGGGTGCCTTATCGCGGTTCAGCGTCAGCGGTGATTTATCAACTGACCGGCGGTGTGAGAGCGGGAATGGGCTATTGTGGCGCTGCGAATTTGGAAGAACTCCGAAAGAAAGCAAGATTTGTGAGGGTGACATCCGCGGGATTAAAGGAATCTCACGTTCATGATGTAATCATCACGCAAGAGGCGCCGAATTATCAATTGAGTTGAACAGCGGGAGACCATGGAAAACTGTCTGATCGTTGATTTCGGAAGCCAATACACCCAACTCATTGCGAGAAAATTGAGAGAACTCGGCGTTCGGTCGGAAGTTGTTCCTCCCACGATCACGTTGGATGAATTGGAAAGCAAAAAACCTCTCGGCCTCATTTTATCTGGCGGCCCTTCCAGTGTGACCGACGCGAACGCACCCAAGCTCACTTTCACGTTGGAAGATATTCGCATTCCCGTTCTAGGAATTTGCTACGGAATGCAGTGGATGGTGAAGAGTTTTGGAGGCGTGGTGGAGCGCGGGCTTGCTCGCGAGTACGGCGTTGAAAAAATTCGAATTGATGGTGGTAGACTTCTAGATACGTCAGCCCTTCAAACCGTGCTCATGAGTCACGGCGATCACGCGGATCAACTTCCTTCGATGTTTAAAGCGGTGGCGCATTCGACGAAGGGGGTCATCGCGGCCATGGAACATCGCGAGAGACCGCTTTACGGCTTACAATTTCATCCTGAAGTCAATCACACCGAAGGTGGCACAGAGATTCTGCGAAAATTTCTGGTGGCTTGCCGATTTCGATTCGATTGGAAGCCATCTCATATTTTTGAAGAACTGGCGCAGAAGTTGAAAGATCAAGTGGGGAGCGGAAGAATTTTGTGCGCTCTCTCAGGAGGGGTCGACTCAGCGGTTGTGGCTGTGATGTTGCATAAATTATTTCCAGATCAAGTCGACTGTTTTTGCGTCGACACCGGCCTTCTTCGGAAGAATGAAATGCGCCAACTCTCGGAGCTCTTTAGTGAAAAGTTTCGCTTTCCGATTCACGTGGTACAGGCCGGAGAGGATTTTTTAAGGGAATTGAAGGGCGTGATTGATCCTGAGGAAAAGCGAAAGATTATTGGGCGACTATTTATCGAAGTATTTGAACGCGAAGCCAAGAAGCTTAAGGACATCGCATTTTTGGCTCAGGGCACTCTGTATCCCGATGTCATTGAGAGCACGAGCTTTCATGGGGGTCCGTCCGCTAAAATTAAAAGCCATCATAACGTAGGCGGACTTCCGGAAAGGCTCCCCTTTAAATTGGTAGAGCCCTTACGAGATCTTTTTAAAGATGAAGTGCGAAGAATGGGCGAATTCTTAGGACTGCCGCATGAATTTGTTTGGCGTCATCCATTCCCCGGACCGGGTCTCGCGGTTCGTGTCATTGGAGAAGTTCGCGAGGATCGTTTGAGCATTCTCCGAGAGGCGGATGCGCGGTTACAGGAAGTTCTTCGAGAGACGGGATGGTACGAAAAGCTTTGGCAGAGTTTTTGTGTGTTTCTTCCCATTCAGTCCGTGGGAGTGATGGGCGATCAGCGAACCTATGAAAGTGTGATCGCTGTTAGATGCGTGCATTCAGACGATGGGATGACAGCTCATGTGGCTCCGCTGCCTTCCGAGGTGCTGGAACAGATATCGAAACGCATTATCAATGAAGTGAAGGGTATCAATCGCGTGGTCTATGATATTTCTTCAAAGCCTCCCGCCACAATCGAGTGGGAGTAAGTTAGGCTCTATCCTTGCGATGCTCCTTCGCGGCAGAAAACAAATCTCTCGATCAACTGAAGTTGCGCCGGACAGAGCCTAGTTTGAAACCTGTTCCGAAAACGTTTTCAGCTGAGCATAAACATTTAAAAGTTCCGTTTCGGCTTGAAGGCGGAGCATCTGCGAAGTGTTGTAGTCTTGTTCAAATGTCAGTACTTGAAACGTGGTAGAACGACCTCGCCGGAGACGCGAGCGCTCATTTTCTACTTTCTCCTTTTGAGTTTTTTCGAGTTCGAGGGCCAACCTCGCTTGACTCTTACTATGTTCAAATCTTTCTAACAGGCCTTCGTAAATTCGATCTTCATCAAATATTTTCCGCTGCAGTTCCCATTCGGCGGCTTTCGCGACTCGCTCTACACCACGTTTCACATCATGTGCCGCCCATAAATTAAGAGGGACTTCTAAATTCACGCCGATTGCAAAGGTCGGATGATCTGAGCCAAAGGAGTCGGACGTTGCTGATCCAAAGCTCGGATCTCTTCCATTGCCAGCGATAGATCCGCGCAGTTCTAAGTTGGGTCGATATTTATCGAGCACGAGATTGGCTTGAGCTCTCTCGGCTTTCAATTTTTGTTCGGCCGCCAAGACATCTTCCCGACGAGCAGCGCGAGAAGGGATCTCCAATTTTTGTAAATCTCCGGATGGCACCATCACTAGTTCGGCATCCAATTCATCAGAAGCTATTCCTCGAAGAGAATTGAAATTACGAATCTCTTGCTTTTCTTCATGTTGGGCTCGTGCGAGTTCGATCTGTCGATTTTGATAATTTGCATTGGCTTGTAAGGTATCGGAGCGATCTGCAAGTTCCAACTTTCCGCGTCGATTGGCCCATCGACGTAATTCTTCTGCCTGAGTCATGGATTCTTTTCGAATCGAAATGTTTCGGCGCAAAAGAGCGAGACGATAAAATGTTGATTCCGCTTCCAGCAAAATCTGTTTCATTCGAAATGCTTCTGCAAAACTTTGAGCCAGGCTTTGCGATTGTAGAATCTGGGCCAGGGCTTGGGTTTCGCTGCCGAGAAAATTCTTCCAAAGGGGCTGTACGATTTCGAGGACAGGACGATTCTGGTAGTACATCGGCTCAGGCACGAGCGTTGCGGTCGTCCCTTCCACATCATATTTTTCGGACTGGTAATAAAGTTTAGCCTGCGTGCCCGTGAAGATGGTTTGTCTCACGCCAGCCGTCCAAGAATGAATCGTCGTTTCATCGCCTTGAAGCGCCCGACTTGCCGTTTCCTTTTTGTCGTTGATGAAGTTGTAGGACGAAAAAAATTGAGGGGAATAAAAAAGAGCTTTTTCTTTGGATTGCGCCTTATATCCCTCGAATTTTTCGGAGGCAGCTCGGTAAGCCCTATGTGAGGTCGATACCTCGTTTAGATAGGTAGGAAGGTCAATTTTAGGAGTGAAAACCAGACAGCTGAGGGCCAAAGAAATCCACATGAATCCTTAAGTTAACTTTCATGAAACCCGCTTACCATGGGTTTTATGGACCTTTATGGGTGGATTACGCTTAAGAAAGGATTCGGATGTAAAAATTACATAAAAGTGATGGCTATGTAATTTTTACATTGACGCGACATGATGGAGCGGGCAAATTCAAATCATAGGGTTTAGCTGATGCCGGCGAATTTAGGGTGTGAGGCCGGTAAGAATATAGGGATTAGGGGAACCTTCAGTTTGGGTGCTGAAGGAAGTTTTCGATAAGCCTTGAGGGTTGGCTAATGGCTCCTGTGGGAGCCGGGATCGAAATAGATACGAAAAAGGGAGAGGGCTGTAGACAGGGGAGCTACAGCCCTTTTTTCTTTTTAGGCGTTGAGGAAGCCTTAGTCTTAGACTTCTTCACGCGTGACGACGTGGGCTTTGCTTTTCCTGCCTGCTTTTCACCAATCAATTTTGCGCCCGGAAAACTGGCTGAGAGATCGATCATCTCCGGTCCGCTCATACCGATTAAAAAATTCTGCAGGTATTTTTGGGAGACCCGTTGAATGTCAGCGGGTGTGACCTTCGAAAGGCGATCGATGAAAGAATTTGCATTGGCCCAACCTCCGCCAATCATTTCATACATTGAAAGAATTCTGGTCTGAGAGCTGGAAGTTTCTCGACCTAACAACCAATTGGAAGTGAACTTTCGAATTTGAAGTTCAATCGTTTCAGGTTCGATCGCCTCAGTTTGCATTCGCTTTACCTCGGTCATCATGACCTCGACCGCTTCCTTCAATTTGGTGGAGGTTACGTAGAGCAAGCCTGCATTCACGCGTGAAAAGCCCATACTCGCGGAGACGGCATAAGTGAGGCCGCGCTTTGTTCGCACTTCCTCGAAGAGGCGATTGTCCAAAATCTGAAGTGCGAGCGACAGAGGTGGGTAATCTTCGTTTTGAATCGAGGGAGCTGCAAATCGCGCCATGAAATATGTCGTTGGAGCATCAAACTTATGAAAAACCACGCCATTTGATGGAAAGGAAAGAGGCTGCGTGACCGGCGGTGTAAGCGGACCTTCCTTAGGAAGGCGACTAAAATAAGTTTCCAACAAGGTTTGGGTTTCTTCCTTCGAAAGATCTCCGATGATCGTATAAAAAATATTTTTTTGAT
>DDSI01000101.1 GCA_002343335.1 Bacteriovoracaceae bacterium UBA2394 | reverse complement strand
CACATCCTCGATGGAAGATTGGATTACTCAATTACTGCATTTTTTATCTGATCCTAAATCAACCGTTTCAAAAATGGAGGTCGTGAGCGCTCTAATCAATTTGTGCACCATATGGAAAAAGGACCACCCCGATTTTGCAATTGCCGACAAATTTTATTGGGACATTCAACCCGCCCTACGCGAAAATATTTACGGTACAAATTCAGTCCTCGATTTTTTTAGACCCGAATTTCTACACTCTCCGGAAACGCTTGAAAGTTTACGAAACGTTCTGGAAGAAAGCGTCGCCGACGCTGAGAAAAATGAGAAAATGTTAGGAGATTATTCGCTTCTTATACCCTTCGCGAGGCGCCTTCCAACGAAGGATCGGAAAGTTCTTGGAAATCACTTTCGAAAATTACTTCAAAGCGAAGAACGTCAGCCGAGTTATCCCTTTGAGAAAAAGGATTATTACCGCCATTACCTGAGCGCATTGGGCGAAGCTGTGGGAACGACTGATCAAATTCTAAGTGAAGTCTATTTAGACCTTCACAAGTTTCAGTATCTTTCACCGCAAGATTTTTATGTCGGCCGCGATTTTAAACCTTCAGAAGTAGAGAAACTCTCCGCATTTCACGCGACAACACTCTACCCGGCGTTTCAGAGAGAGAATTTTAAAGAATTTGCAGTCTCGTATGTCCGAGCACTTGATTCAATGAAGGATTTTCCTCCCGAGTGGGATCCTTCAAAACTAGCCTCTCTTCTTCAACATTCAAATGAAACAACCCTCAATCTGGCGTGGGAGTTTGTAGCCATTGCCTCTAAAAGCACGCAAGCGAAAGCACTTGCACTTCTCTCTCCTTCACCGAATGTGACGGCAAAGATTCTGTCCATCAATCCAATGGTGCAGGGAGGAGCTCGCCTCTTGAAAATTTACTTTGAATCAACGGAGCCTGGCGTGGCTGCCAAACGCTCGGAGATCTATCGAAAAATTCCGACATGGGGTGAATCGGCTGCCGAACTCTTTCCTCTCATCGAAAGCTATATAGAGCCCCATGCAGCGAACGTGGAAGAACGTGCTCGAGCTCTGCAGAGTCTTTCAAGTCATCTTCCTCTTCTCGATCTTATTCGAAATGCTGCCGATAAAAGCGAGCGGATCAAATGGCTCGAGCTTTTCTCTCAGTCGACGAATCAGCGAGTCCCGGATGAAATAGAATTTCTTTTCGCCGGATTACCGGGCAAAGACTCTTCGCCCGAAGAGGTTGCTCTCATGTTGAATGCCTTTGAAAAGCGCTCCGCTTTTCTCACTCCGGAAGATTGGAAGCGTCTCAAGGAAATTATTCCCTTGATCATGGATACACACATCCATGCACTCACCGATGAAGCCATGATGCGGCTCATGGGGGATCTTAAAAAATCCAATTCTACAGACCCGATTTGGACCCGCGATGTTGAATCGCTCGATCGGAAATTGAGATCCGGCAGTTAAGGTTGAGCGCCCCATCCATATCCCATTTCCCGGCGTCCAAAGTCCCGAGAGCCTGCTCAAACCGCTCTGAAACCACTTAAAATGCACCCCATAGGCTTATCCAAGGTGGCAAGGTTCTTGCATCTCAATGGCGGTCTTTGGAACGGGTATTGAGTTTAGTGAGTTAGGGAGTTAGGGAGATGAGTTCAGAAAACGGGGATAACACCCAAAAAACGCCGTCGACAACGCGAGCTGCGAAAACGCTACTCGGTGAAATTCTTGTGCGACGACGCAAGATCAAAAAATATCAACTCGATTTTTGTCTGCGCCTACAAACAGCATACAAACGATGTGATCGTCACCCCCCCATTGGACGACTTTTACTTCTTCATCGAGCCATCACTCCTAAAGCATTGGCCGATGCTCTCGAGACGCAAGAAAAAATGCCGGGAGAATCGGTGACCGCGGTGATTAACAATTACGAACAGACTTTAAGTCAAATCAAAAGACTCTTAAATGGCGAGCCAGAGCCGGTGAAGGGATAAGTATGTTTTTTTTGATTCAAAATATGGCCTTTCATGTCTTACTTGCGATGGCCTCTAGCAACCCTTCCAATACAATCGCCCAGATGCAAATGGCGGAAGAAGAGTTCTATCGCTCCAACATAAATCGCCAACAGATTCATCTCAATTTAGAGGATCCTCATTTCGAAATTCCTGAATCCAACATGAATGTGATTTGCCGTGGAGGTCCTGGCGGACATGGATTCTCCGTCCTTACCGAGTTTCGATTTTAAAGAGAATCTCTCGTTAAGATCTCTCGCGCGATCGATTTGCCTCTTTCCACACCGGGCTGGTCGTAAGCATTTATTTTCAATCGGTCAGCAGAATATTCAATGAAAGCCTGCAGCATCGCCAAGATTGCACCAAGTTCCTCTTCCTTCTTCGGTACCAACTGAAAATCGGTCAAGGGCTGACACGTCTCTTTCGACGACAACCGCTCTTCAAAGGAAGCGATCGTGGATTCCGCCAAAATGCCGAGGACTTTCTCCGGCACAATGCCCGTAAGATCCTTAAAGTTTTCCGGCATCTTCTCCACGTTTCGTTTTTTGCCATCCTTCGCAGGCTCTCTTCGAAAAAACCAGAGGGCTTGGCTTTGCGGTCCATCCATAAAAAGTTGAAGGACAGAGTGCTGGTCTTGAGGCCCCTTTAGTACGGTTGGAAGTAACCCACAACGACGACCATCGGAAGATTTCTTTCCCAAGCTTTCGGCCAGGATCTGCTGAGTCCATTCTGCTAAACCCAAAAAGTGGTCACCGTACGCCCAAAGGACGACCCCAGATTTCGCTTCTGAAAAAATCTGATCGTATAGCGCCGCTAAGGGGGCGGGATTTTTTTTCAATGCTACGATGGCAGAGCGCGCAGAAGTGATTAACGTCTCAAACTGAACGCCCCATCGTTCCAAGAGAGCTCGATGAAAGACCGTGAAATTCGTAAAACGTCCGCCCAATTCTGGAGGAATTTCTAAAGAGGGAAACTTCCAAGTAGATAGTTGAGTTCGTAGCCAACCCTTGGCGGGGTCTGTGACGATGAGAAAATTCTCCATCTTTCTTCGAACCATGAGCTCTGCGAGGAGAGAACGAATTTCCAGTGTCTCCCCCGATTTGCTTACCACGCAATAGAGAGCCTCACGGGCAGAGGGCAAATGTTCCAACCGTGCAGGGTCCACAGAGTCTAGGAAG
>DDSI01000083.1 GCA_002343335.1 Bacteriovoracaceae bacterium UBA2394 | reverse complement strand
GGCTACCTTCATTTGGCCTCGAACGGCATCCGATCGAAGATGCTCAGGAACATTCTCTTGAAAGAATTTCAATAACGCGCTGGAGATTTGTAAAGAGAAGGCCGATTGATTTTCCGCCCATACGCCTTCCAAGAGATTCTTCACAAACTTATCTCTTGGCGCCCCCATTTCCGGGATGCCGAAGAGATTGGCTAGAAGTTCAAACGTTGTTTCGCTCGAACCCACACCGTTTACATCGATCGTCGGCACCAGAGTATTCATATTATGACGAAAGCCTGCGAGTTGAATATCAGGCTCTACGCCATCGAGTCCTTCACAGAGATCCACGGTCATTACAAATTCCGTATCGGGGACAACCTCTTGATCAGACTCTTTCCTTTGGCGCAATTGTAAGTGAACTTGGTTTACCAAAATGTCGCCCTCCAAATTGGGGCCGGCATTTTCCGTTTTCACATGCAATTTCAAATCGTGCATTTCCAAGGGCAGCATCTCGGGCGCCTGCAGACGAACCTCGGCCGAAACCAAATAAATTCCTTTGCAGGCCTGCTCTCGTTCCCCTCGATCTTTGAAATCAACCCCAATGTCTTTTAAGCGAAGATTTGGCGTGATCACTTGCCCCTTCGCATGGAAGTAGCCCGTCACTGGAAATTTCCACTTGTGGAATCCATTTTGAAATTCGGAATTGAAGCCAAAAGATAAGGCCCCCAGCTTCGGGGAAATCTCTTTGAGCGCTTCCCTTTCAATCCACTGAGCAATCTCTTGGCCAAGCTCGTGTTCTGTGAGCTCCTTACGGATAAGATCACGATTCTCTACCACGAACCCGCGACCCAAACGATCGGTGGAGCGCCATTCCTTCCCGACTCGAATTTGAATTTGCGGGACGTAAAGCAAATCCAAACCCTTCGTCATAAAGTTGAGCAGAGAAATTTTCACGTTCGGGTAAATCGTCTGAGAGGTTCCGAGCGTGGCTTGAACGCTGGTGGCAGGATCTTCGGCGCCTTCTGCAATCTTTTGCTGCAGATCAAATTTCAAACCCAGATCTGACGACTCAATTTTTCGACCTTGTTTGTAAAAAGCCAATTCTGAAAATTCGATCTTAGGATTATCGATTTGGAGCGTAATCTGACTCATCAATTCCGGTTTGGTCGTCACGGCTTCGAGATCCAATTCGGGCGGCGTGGATACCTGCAGTGGAATCTGAATGCGGAAGGAAGAAATGATTCGATGATTTTTATACGGATCCTGAAGTGCGCTATCCCAAATGAGCGCCTGCACGGAAAATCGCTCTTTGTTAAGAGGACCACCCTTATCGATGATCACAAAGTTTTTATCAAAGACACTTTTGCCTTGAAAGCGCTTCTGAAGATTAGACATCACTTCATTGAGCGCCACATTCATAATGGAGCTCTTATCTTTAAACATGGTGTTCAGTTCAGTCGCCATCGTCGCCCAATTTTCCGGCGCGAAGATCACTTTTAAAAATTCATCGAGCTTTTCCCCCGCAAATTCTTGCCCTTCGAGCGTGAGGGATCCCATTTTCGCCGAGGCTAGTGGCGTCTTAAACTGCAGCACTTCAAAATTAAGCCTTTGCTTCAGATTCGACGTGTTCGATCCATCGTTACGGAGCACAAGTCTACCCGCGACTTCGAGAGGGATGTCTTTTGGCAATAAGAGCGAAGCCGCGGCATTTTTTATTTCCTTCGCGCCTTTCAAAAGCTCTCCGGAGATTTTTAAGTGAGGAATCTTAAGAGCCACGCTCGCAAGCGGTAGCTTAAGCGCAAAATGGGCTAGCGTTTGAACCCCCCGGACTACGTCCATTTCTGACGTCGGCTGCAATTCGAACTTTAGGTCTTGAGGAGTGAAGTCGGGAGTAAGTTCCAATTGACCATCTTCAAATTTTGTCGACCAGACCTTTCCAGCCCATTTGAAGCTGGAAATTTCTTCGTCCACTTTCACAATGTGTGTCGTCTTTAGAGTCTCGACCGCCTTCACGAGGCCTTCTTGAATTTTTTTCAGCAACTCGGAATCCTTAAGCGCGACTTTCATCCCCTCTACGATCACGTCAGGATGAAAGTAGAGTTCTGCTGCGACGCCTCGAGATTCTTGGGTGAGGGACTGGCGATAGCGCGAAAACGCAGCTGAAAAATCTTGCTTGTAGATTTCCCATGCGCGCGAGAATTCTTCGTGATCTGAACCATTCAACCAACCTAAGACTTCCGCGCGCTTCATGCGCTTCTTTAAAATATCTTCTGCACTCAGCGCAGCCAGTATATCAACGGCAAGCGCACGATTTCGAACGATGTAGATTTCCGCTTTATCTCCTGTCTCAGGAAAGCGATCTTTGAGCGTAGAGAATTCCTTCAGGGCTTGATCGGTAACACGCAAATGAGGGGCCGACTCAGGCACCAACTCGTAAGCGAAGTTCGATATCGGATCGACGGGCTTCAACAGTAAGACACCGCCATCCGAAATGCCCTTAATCTTAAGACGAAACGTCTTCGGAGGACTGGTTTTCGCCGTCGCCGCTTGTTGCCCCATACTGAGACATGGATGCAGCAGGGCATGCGCACTCAACAAGAGCGAGCCCATAGCGAAAATCCTAAATAAATTTAACCCCTTAAGACGGAAAAATCCGACCGCCGGAGCCCTGGCAAGGTTCATGGCGGCCCTCGTATAGGCAAGTTCTATGCCACACGACGGTGCCGCAGTGATTTCAGGGGCTTAACGCTTTGCTCGTGTTGCGCGAGGTTCTCGACCAAACCGATAATTCTGATGGGGGAATTACCTATGCTGAATCAAATGTTTTTCAACACCATTTTATTTTTGAATGCAGTCACCACCGCACCAGAAACAAAACCCGTTAATCTTTTCGTTGGAGGGGGCGGATTTTTTACACTCGATTTCGCGGAAGGGCGTCTGTTCACTCGCTCGCTCACCCTCATTCGAAATCTAGATGGAGACCTTATCACCCAGAAGGAACGTCTCCCATTGATGGGATTGGCCGTTGACCCTCTTACGGGAAGCGTCAGCTCCACCACGAGCCCAGTGAATATTCCAAATGTTCAACTCATTTCACCTGCGCAAACGGATCAAATAAATTTCGGCCTAAACCTAAATGCATGCGACGATGTTCTGACGTCTTTTTCTGGCAAGGATTTCGCATCAGCTGAAAACAGCTCGCACTTTTCAACTGCAATCACGGCCTACGATAGTC
>DDSI01000228.1 GCA_002343335.1 Bacteriovoracaceae bacterium UBA2394 | reverse complement strand
TCTCCGGTGTGTGCAGAGACCCGTACAAACATGGTGTCGCCGCCCCATTCTTCTGGAACCAACTGATGATTCGACAGCTCTTGAATCACACGATCGGGATTCGCATCTGCCTTATCCATTTTGTTGATCGCCACAATCACAGGCACTTTGGCCGCTTTTGCATGAGCCAAGGCTTCCAAAGTCTGAGGCTTTACTCCTTCATCGGCGGCAACCACTAAAATAACAATGTCGGTAAGGGATGCGCCGCGTGCACGCATGGCCGTGAAAGCGGCGTGACCGGGCGTGTCGATGAAGGTGATCTTCTTGCCATTTTGAACAACTTGATACGCGCCGATATGCTGCGTAATTCCGCCTGCCTCGCCAGCTACGACTTTCGCTTTTCGAATGTAATCGAGAAGAGACGTCTTTCCATGATCGACATGTCCCATGACGGTCACAATGGGAGGTCGAGTCACTCCGGCGCTCTCTTNNCAGGGACTCCGCTGTCTCTGCGACGTTTTGAACTTCATATTGATAATCCGAAGCAATGAGCGACGCGGTATCAAAATCTAAAACCTGTTGGAGCGAAACCATCTGACCCATTCCGATGAGTTTACGAACGATATCCGCTCCCTTAATGCCCATTCGGTCCGCGAGGTCCGCCACCGTAATTTCATTTTCGATTCGAATCTTTCGCTTACTTAAACCAGGCGTCGTAATTTGAGTCGACTTTCTTTCAACGCGTGCCACTGCCTTCTTCGGGCGGCGCCCCCCCATCGGTCTTTGAATTTCGACCTCTTCCATCATTCCAAGGAGGTCTTTCTTCGTCACTCGCTGAGGCGCTTCTTCTGGCTTTCCTCCTCCTCCCGCGGCAGCTGGCTTACGTCTAGCTGCCGAAGCTCCGGCATTTCTTTTATCAGCGGCATCTCCCTCACTCGTAGCAGTCGGAGCTGCTGGAGTTCCAAGCGGTCGACGAGCTCGAGCTGATTCAGCTGCGGCAGCCGCTCGACCTCCTGTTCCACCACCCGCTCGCGCTGGGGTCGGAGGAATTGCAGGCTGATCGACAATTTTTAAGCGCGAAGGCGCCGAAAGATTTCTACCGGTAGAAGGTGGACCAAAAGTCCTTGGTTGCCTTGGAGCAGCAGGAGTCGCAGGGACTGGAGCTTCCACCGCCGGCTCAACAGGTTCCGCAGGTTTCACCTTGGGAGGCGCCTGCGCAATAATTTTAGGAGGCTCGGGCGGAGTCGGTGCAACTCTTCGCAAAATGGGTCGACTCGACTGGTCGATCGTGCGTCTAGCCGATGCACTCTCCGTGGGTGTAAGAGGCTGCTCCTCCGCTTCTATTTTTATCGCTTCCTCATATTGCGCGGGTTCCGAAGGAAGTTCCTCCGCAGGAGGAGTTACTGCGACGGGCGCCTGAGGGACTTCTTGCGAAGGCTCCACTCGTCGTCGGCGCAACACTCCCTCTTTCACCACTCTTTGCTCTAACGTGACGGTGCCGGCCTGACCTTCTTCTCGCTGTAGTAAAGCAACTTCAGAGGCCGCATCTTCCCCGGCTTCCGCTTCAGCCTCACTCTCTTTAGAAGACTTCTTGGAGGAAGAGGGTTTCCGCTTGGTCGTCGCCGTTCGAGACGTCACCACCTTTGAGCCTGTAGCCTTGGTCGTCCGAGTCTTTTTTGGAGCGGTGGCAGGTTCCTTCGAAGGTTCCTTCGAGTCATCGTGACCCGCTACCTTTTCGCGAATTTGAGGGTAGTTTTTTTCCAATGCAGCAACGATCTTCTCATCCACGACCACCATGTGAGTTTTTACTTCAATTCCGTGACGGCCCAATTCCGTCATTAGAATCTTCGCGGTCGTCCCGAGCAATTTCGCTACTTCATGTAATCTCAACGCTGAACTCATCCCATACCAACCTTACTCTTCATTCCCGAACTTTAACTCAGCCTGCACCCTCCGCCGTTTCGGCTACAGGAGCTTCTTCCACTTCGGGCTCCGGCTGATCATCCAAGGACATATCGAGGACGCTCAACTCAAGGCCTTTAATATTACGCAGCTTCTCTTCAATGGGAGTGGCTGCGCGCTTTTCGATAAATCCTTTAGCCGTCGTCAGAATGAGCTTCGCCTCCTCATCCGTAAGAGCCAGTTTTGAACCTAAATCATCCGCCGATTGCTTCATGAGATCTTCCAAAGTTTCAATACCTGAGAGTTTTAAGTGACGAAGCAATTTCAAACCAATGCCGGGGATCTTGATGATTTCCAGCTGGCGATTGTCGAGCGAATCGATAAATTCCATCGCTGCCACGTCATGGCGGAAGAAATTTTTCAAAGCCGACAACGTCCGAGCTCGCTCTTCCGTGTAGAGCAAAACGGCATCCCGAATTCGACGAGCTTGATCGGCACTGAAGCCGGGTAAGCTCGAGAGTTTTTCTTCATCGGCATCCAAAATTTGCTGGGCCGTTTCAAAGCCGAGCCCCTTTAACACTTCCGAATTTGCTTCACCGACCCCTGGAATGACGCGAAGGGGAGCTTGCCCACCTTCCGCGCGACGCAGGATTTCAGCTTCCGAAACAATATCCAATTTCCATCCAGTGAGTTTAGAAGCGAGGCGCACGTTCTGGCCCCGCTTTCCGATGGCGAGAGAAAGTTGATCATCCTGCACAATCAATTCCATCGTGCGAGCGGTTTCATTCATCCGAATCCGACTCACTTCCGCGGGAGCAATGGCATTACAGACGAAGCGAACATTATCTTCTTCCCATGGCACAATATCGATTTTCTCGCCGCGCAAGTTGCTGACCACCGCCTGCACGCGACTTCCCTTCATCCCCACGCACGCACCGACGGGATCCACATCCGAATCCTTAGAGGACACTGCAATTTTTGCTCGAACACCAGGCTCCCGAGCCGAAGCTTTGATCGAAACAATGCCTTCATAGATTTCAGGCACTTTCATCTCGAATAATTTTTCCAAATAGGTTTCATCCGCTCGGGCG
>DDSI01000169.1 GCA_002343335.1 Bacteriovoracaceae bacterium UBA2394 | reverse complement strand
ATCGAATTGAGTGGGCGAGACCTGAAGACGTTTTATCAGGGAATGCGAGCGCTCAATGAGCAAAAGGTCGAGGTGGCTTCGGCAACGTTGGAATCCATCAGCGACAAAAAGCCGTGGATGATTCCGCTGCAACTTCAACTCTTTCGAATCGCAGTGGAAAATAAGCTTGAGAGCGTTTCATCACACATCTGGAAAAATGTTTTGCCGTCCCTAATGTTGTTAAAGAGATCGCGCGACTTGGAATGGATGCTCGATTCCTATCTCAAAAATTTTGGATCACTGCCAGAGATGGTGGTGCAGGAGCAGGTTCAACTCAGCCGCTTGCTCAAACCTTTCTTCGACCGAAATGAGCAACTTTCGTTGCATCTTCAGCCCTTGCGGTCACAAGCGAGCGAATAAACGAAACGCCACGCCAATTGAGCGGGGGGACTTCCCTAAAGTGACGCGGAGCCGTATCATTTTTGTAAGGGTATGTTTGTTTCTCTGGTTTGTTTCTCTCAGGTTGCCTTGCGTTTGGGAGTAGTAAGCCTCGATACCGAGGTGATTCGCGCGAATGGAGATAGAGTTCGGTTTCACGACGGCGTGTGTAGTTGGGGACCGCCCCAGGCCACTCGACGTTCGTGACCGGAGACTCTACACTAAGGACGAATGTTCGACCGCCTGTTCGACTATTTGCGTCGTGAAAAGCGACGCTATATTTTCTTAAAGGCTCTCCAGGCCTTTGCCGGGGGGCTTTTTATTTTAGGCGTAAGCCTTCAGCTGTGCGCTATTTTCTATCATCTCATTCAGGCTTTTAAAATTTCGATGCTCGCCGCTCAAATTTTTACCGGGGCCGGCGTGTTTTTGACGGTGGTGGTTTCCGTAGCAATCGTTGTTGTGCAATTTCGGAGAAGTCTCCGGGGCGCCACTTTAGCCTTTGTGGCCAAACGCTTAGAAAGCCAGTCTCCATTTTTTCAGGAACAATCGCCAAAACTAAAAGGTGAACTTGCGACCGCCGCGGAATTTTTGGAATCGCGACGGGGTACCTTTGGCTCCGCCGAGTTTGAGGAGGGCCATATCGCGCGCGTTCAGGGAATGATGAATGCCTTTCAATCTCGGTTGCGCCCAAGCTTCGCGCTTTTTGGGTTGATGGTCCTTGGCGCTTTGCAAATCACCTTCTCTATTCAGATTGTAAAATATATTCGCCCCTCACTTCCGAGCTCAGTTATGGCGTGGCTTCCCGATCACTATGAAATGCGCTTACCGGGTGGAGAAGAGGAGAGCGAGAATTGGACGAAGCAATCAGGTTCCATTTCTGGAATGGCAGGAGCCGATGTTCGGTTCGTTCCGCCTCCCATGGGGCCGCTCAAAACATTTTTATATGTTCAGGAAACCGGCAATCCGACGTGGATGCGTGTGGAGTGCAAAAAGTACTGCGAATGGAAGTTGCGAGAGCGAGGCCTCTATGCGATCGGGACTATGTTTCAAAGATCTTCATTCTTTCCTCTTCAAGCATCTCCCGACGAGGCTCCGCGCGGCATTATTCTCGTCCAGGAAGCGGGAACGCAAGACTACATTCCAGCTTCAACGGTGGAAGTTTTAAATAAGTCTCATCTGGATCTGCAGGTGAATGCGACGGATGATGTTCAACTCAAATCCGTTGAACTTCGACATCGATTTCAAGACGAAGATCAACTCATTCAGAGTTGGAAGCTCAGCGGCCGTCTCCTTAAAACCCCCTATCAGTTGAAGATGGAGGGTTGGAAGGGCGGACGACATGAAATCTATTTGAGAATTCGAGATTACGTTCAAAGTTTTGATTCCAGCTCCATCTCCATTTTATTTGCGGATGATGAGACGATTCGAGAGAAGCGAATGCAAGACCTGCGCGCCTTGCTCGATGAATGGGTGCATGTTCTTGGCGATTTATTGGAAACGGATCGCGACCGGCAACTTTCCAATATGCTTTTGAAGCGCCTCGACGACATGACCTATCCAGACGTTGAAGAAGGCACACTTCTTGCGGCCTATGTGAGAGAGTTGAAGCGGCTTGCTAATCGAATAGAGCGATGGGCGAAGTTCTCGCCCGATTTCAAAGAGTCTAAAAATCTCGTAGAGAGAACCGAGCGACAGATTTTGTACGGGCTCTCTCTTTTATTTCAAGAAAAGACAGGTGAAATTGCTGAAACTTCCAATTCGCTTCGATCTTCGCAAGCGGACATCAATAAACTTCTGGAGCAATTGAAAGCAGGAAAGACCGATTTGGATCCCCAGGTTCTAGAGGAGGCCTTCAAAAAACTCGCGGAGAAGTTAGCGGAACTTCAGAAAAAGATTCGAGATCTGCCTCAAGGCCCTGAAGATGAGTTGATCAATCGAGAGGCATTGGAAGCACAATCTCAAGAGGCGGATGAATTGGCTAAGCGCATTGAAGCGATCAAAGATCAGTTGGCAAAAGGAGATACGAAGGGAGCGCTTCGCGAGTTAGAATCCCTCATGAATCAACTTTCCATTCTCACGAAGGAAATGGAAAGAGCGGTGGATCAATGGGAATCTAATTTGCAGGCGGGTTCCGTTCAGCAGATGCAGGAATATACCAAGAAATTGGAAGAGATTAAAAAGTCTCAAGAGGATTTGGCGAAGCGCACCGAGGAGCAAAAGAAAAATGCCGAGCAATATGCGAAAGACTATGCTTACAAGCCATCGGATAAAAAAATAGAAGATGCACTTCAGAAAAAATACGACTCGCTCAAAGAAGAGCAGATGAAAATTGAACAGAAGATGAAACAAGCGGGCGAGGATTTCGAGCGCAGTCTTGAAGGGACGGAGTGGAAGGACGTTCTTCGCGGCGACGAGGCGAAAGACATGGAATCTCGCATCACCGATCGGATGGGGGATGCTGGAAAAGCTTTGAACGATCGTGAAGGCGTACAAGCGGTAACCCAACAAAAGGAAGCTTTGGATCTGCTCAATCAGATGATGGAAAAGCAGAAAAAGATGCAGGATCAAATGCAATCCGCCGGACAGAATCCCACGGGCAACCGAGAGGAGAACCGCAGCGAAAAAATGGAAATCATCGGCTCCGAAGGGAAGGGACAGCGCGAGCGTAAACGAAAGATCATGGAATCGCTTCGACAAACAGTGGATGAAAAGTACCAGAAATCCCACGAACAATATTTCGAGGACATGCTGCAGCGATGAGAATCGCATTCGTCTCTTTCATTTTCGTCTTTGCCTCGCTCTCGCTTCAAGAGATACAAGCGCAGCGATTAGAATCATTCGATTCCCATTTTGCTAAATCTCCGCTCGGAAAAGTTCAGAGCAAAGAGTCGGCGGGCTTCAAGGTGCAGTGGGTGCATCCGCGAGACGAAATCTTTGTGGATGCGCTTCTCAGTTATCTTGAAGCGGCGGATCAAGATCTCAAGCCGCTGTTTAGCGCGGCTTCCGGTCTCAAAGTTAAGAAAGTACCAGTAGAAATTTTTCCGGATCTTAAGACTTTTTCCGCCGTTTCGGGTTTGTCGCTCGCGCGATTTAAAGCGACCGGAACGATAGCGCTCACGCTCGACCAGAGGCTCATGATCCTTTCACCGAGGACGATGACGGGAGGTTACAGCTGGGCAATCACGGTGGTGCATGAATACGTTCATTATTTGATTCGCGAAATCGCTCCGGATCATATTCCGATTTGGCTGCACGAAGGAACGGCTCAACTTTATCAGGGGTTTCCTTACGAAAAAGATCCTCAGTTGCGGCCAATGCAATGGGGATTGTTCAAGCGCTTCAAAGATAAAAAGGAACTTCTCAATCTGGAAACTTTGAAGGAGCCATTTCCCTATCGGAAAACTCCGGAGGAGGCGGAGCTCGCCTATGTTGAGGCGCTTCTCTTTGTGAAGTGGTTGGACAAAAAATGCGGCGTTTTAAAGTTGATTCAAAAAACAGCGGCCCTTCGAGATCTGGATAAGGCGCTTACCTTTTGCACGGGCCTTACGCCCGCGCAGTTAAATGCAAGGTTCATTCCTGAGATTTTAAATCCCATTGTGATTCCCAATCTAAAAGAAGTCGCATTTTTTGCTCGCGATTTTTCCGGCAAAGATCCATTGGATGTAGAAAGTCGACAGGCGTCAAAGGCCAATCGAAATCTGGCGCAGCTTTCTTCTGAATTATTTAAGCAAGGTCGTTGGCGTGCGTCGGGTTTGGAAATGGAAAAGGCCTTGAGTAACGAGCCTACATCGCCTCCCAGTTGGAGAAGACAATTGGCAAATTCCTATTTGCGGTCGGGCCAATCCCAGCAAGCGGTTCGAGAATTGGATCGACTACTTCATGATTATCCCGACGACGCCGCCGCCTGGTACATTCTTGGGGCAGAACGCCTCAAGAATAAGCAAACGGAGAGTGGATGGCAGGCGTTTCTGCGAGCTTTCTTTGTGAATCCATTTTTGGATGGGCTTCATGAGGGCATGCAAGCCATGAAGGAACAGAGCCCGTCTTTGACGTATAAGTTAGATTAATTTGATTATTTGCCTGCGTCTCGGCATGCCATTTGCATTGAAATGCATTTATGGCAGCTAAAGTGAAGGCCTCAATAGTCATTTTATTCTCTCTCATCCTCTTCTTTATGGGCGGTGCTGCGTATGCGAGTCGCTGTGGTGCGGTCATTCGACACATCGATGTGGTGATGGAAAAGATGTATGCCTATCCGGGAGATCTTTACGCAAAGTATGTAAGATCATTTCTCGCACTCCATAAAAAGCATCCATTCTTTGGAGATCCTACGTTGGAGCCGACGCTTCGAGAAGTTTTGAAACAATTCGACTCTTTGGAAGAGAGCAAAACTTCCATCTGGCAAGGTCTTCAGAGGTTCGCGAAGGATGCCCGAATTGTTCCAAAGGATGCTGAGCACCTCTATTATCAAATTGAGGAATCGCTTTTCGACTCCGATAAGGTTCTCAATTACAAAATCGATTCGCTTATCCAATCGTTCGAAAGAATTCGAGATTTGGCAGCAGTACATCGACGGAGAGCTCTAGAGGTCGGGCAGGTGGCGGTCGTTGAAGGAATTGATCAAATTGAACGAGAGCTTTATGAGGCATTTCGTGAACGAATCGATATCGCCACGCGGAATGATCAGTTGATCCGTGTTCGAGTGCTCACTGAATTTGGTATTTTACCGAACTCAGCCAAGTAAAGGAATTAAGCCGGCGGGCCATCCACGAGCCAGTGCGCCGTGACTTTGGCGACAGCTTCTCCAGCAGCGTTTGTAATTATTGCTTGAACCTCGAAAGATGTTTTTACGAGTGGAGAAGGAAGGTTTTCTTTAAATTCACCGACCGCCGTAAGTGTGCCGCGGGCTTTCTTCAAAAAATCAATTTCCAAATGGGTAATGATTGCTCGGGCATTGGCAGGGATTCTGGAGACCACTGCGAGGCCGGACGCTGCTTCGCCCATATTCATCAGCGCCACCGCGTGAATCGAGTGCAAATGATTCCGAACTCGTCTGCGATCTTTCATCGTCACCACCGCTCGACCGGGCTCGAGCGCTTCGATCACGGGGCAAATACTGGCGGTGTAGGGTACTTTGAAACGAAAAATTAAATTGAAGAGGCAGCGCCCGATGACCGGAATGCCATTTAATTTCGTCCACATATTCATTAAGAAGGAATGCTCGCCTGCCATGCTTCAGTTAATCGCCGCTTCCGCGTCGCGTCAAATTGGTTTCACAGCGTTCTGGCCAATTCGTAAGTCCTCCGAAACAATAGAGAAATGAGCGACCTTCAACTTCAAAAGAAGACTGTGGAATCCTTTCAAAAAGTTCGTGAGAACCTCCATCAAGTCATCGTGGGCATGGACGATGTCATGGATGCTCTTTTTTGGACACTGCTTTGCCAAGGTCATGCGCTTTTTATCGGCGTGCCAGGTTTAGCAAAAACTTTGCTCATCTCCACGCTCTCCGAACTCGTCGGCCTGAAGTTCAATCGCATTCAATTCACGCCAGACATGATGCCAAGCGATCTCATCGGTTCAGAAGTGCTTGAGGAGGATAAGGCCACTGGTAAGCGAGTGTTTCAATTTCGAAAGGGCCCGCTCTTTTGTCAGATGCTTCTCGCGGATGAAATCAATCGCACGCCCCCGAAGACTCAATCCGCACTTTTGCAAGCGATGCAAGAGCGCAAGATTTCCTTTGCGGGCACCACGCACACGCTGGAAGCACCGTTTGTGGTGTTCGCCACGCAAAATCCTATCGAGTCTGAGGGCACCTACACTCTTCCCGAGGCGCAATTGGATCGCTTCCTATTCTCGATTCCCATTCACTACCCCAATTCAGCGGATGAATTGGAAATCGTAAAGCGCACTACCTCGCCATCTTCGCAGGATTTACAACCCGTGTTGAAGGCAAGTGATCTCATGGAAATGCAGAAGCTCGTGCTGCGTGTTCCGATGGACGATAAAATCAGCGAGATGATCGTGCGCCTAGTCCGTCGTTCTCGACCTGAGGAAAAGCAATTGCCCACAGAATTGGCGGAGGTCATTCGCTTTGGGGCGGGGCCTCGAGCTTCGCAAGGCATTGCTCTGGCAGCGAAAGCCCGTGCGCTGCTGTCCGATCGATTCGCCGTTCGCGAAGAAGATGTATTGGCGGTTGCTCCTTATGTTCTCAAACATCGATTGGTATTGCGACGTTTGCGAGATCGCACCGAAGATCAAATTGTTCACCAAATTTTGCAACAGGTTTAACTCATGACCATTCTCAGTTTGAACGAAGGGCAGCTCGTCGAGTTCGCCAAGCGTATTGAATTGACCGGCACCCAACTCCTCGAAGGCCTCCATCAATCGAAGCGAGGGGGGCAGGGTTTGGAATTTCATTCCACGCTGCCTTATAGCGAGGGGGAAGATGCGCGATTTATCGATTGGAGGCGCTTCGCATCCTCCGACAAATATTTCGTGCGTTACTACGAGCGCGAGGAAAAGACTTCGTGGTCCATTCTTATTGATCACTCAAAGAGCATGACCTACGGGAATAAATCCAAATGGGCGCGTGATTTTGCGGGCACACTTTTATTTCTCGCAAAAGTTTGGGGAGATCGCTTTCAATTGTTTCCCCTTGAAAATATGCCTCTTGAAGAATGTTTTCAGGCACTTCTTCAACAAAAAGCAGGATGGGCTGCGGATGCATCTCTTCCCGCCTGGGCTCCTATGCGGGGAGACCGCTGCGTCGTAATTTCTGATTTTTTTTGGGATGCTTCGTTATTGGAAAAAATGAAAATGGAATATCAGTCGATCGCTTCGCAACTTGTCCTGGTACAAGTCTTGGATCCCCGAGAACAATCGTTTGATTTCCGATATCCCCAAGAGTTTCGAGACCTGGAAAGTTCTGATCGACTCATTTTGGATCCCAAAGCAATTCGACGTCGTTATCAACAGGCTCTTCAGGAGTTGAAAACCAATTTGCCGAAAGGACTGCTGCATCCCTCGTTTTATATGAGTGTTTTGTCAGAGGGAGAGGACATGCAAAAGCAGCTCTTTCATTTTTTTGAGAATGTCACATGAGTTTTTTTGCTGGGGTTATTTTGTGGGCAAGTATGTTGGCGTCGCTTCCCATCGCGATCGCGCTTTGGTCCCGCTTTCGACCGAAGAGAGAAGAGTTCGGCGGCTTTTACCTCTTGCGCCAGCTGATGGAGACTCAAAAGCGACGTATTCGGTTGCTGGAATTGATCAAGCTTTTGAATCGCATCGCTCTTTTCATTCTGCTCGTTTTATTTTTTGCCGACCCTCTGAAAAAGGTGGATCGCATCGGTGAAGCTGCCAATGGATTTGCGATCTTGCTCGATATGGGAAGAAGCATGCAGGCTACTGCAGAGCGAGGATCGATTAAGCTCGCAGATTTTCAACAATCAAAACTTCGTGAGTTGCTTGAACAAATTCCATCGCAGTCGCGTGGCGTACTTTTGGGGTTCTCTCAACGGTGTGAAGGCATTGCACTCGATGGGAAGAACCTCTTCACCGCGCGACCCTCGGATTGGATAGATGCCTTGGATGATTTGAAACTGCCCTATACGAATCTTCCTACCACGACTCAGGGATTCACGGAGTGTTTCGGCCGCATTCAATCGATCTTTGATAAGAAGGAAGTCTTTAAAGCGGTGCTCAGTCCTTTGCCGAACACGCTTTCTATAGAAGCTCTACAAAATATGAAGGTGCGACACGAATTTATTCCAGCACCGGATGTGATTTCACTGGAGGAGCCAACATTTTCTCAGGAACTGTCCGGAGATAAAGTAAGTGTTTCGATCTCGCCTCTCAAAACGAGACGCGCCGAACTCATCCATCGTGAATCCGTGGAGCAGTTGGGGAGTGTGCAGGCTCAACTCGATCTTTTGGCGGAGGATCAAACGTGGCTACATCTTTTCGATGACGAGATCTTGCATGACCCATGGGCGGGGCATCAGATCATTCCGATTCGAAAGCAGCTTACTCATCGAGTTAATCTTTGGGCGCAAAAGGAAACCCCTGGCTACCTCAGTCTTCTTGCGGCTTTGAGGAGTCACGTGGATCTGAAAGTTCAGCGACAAATCGGCGGCGAACCCAGCGGAGATCCCCTCATCATCTATGGACCGTATTCAGGGAGCTTGGAGCCATTCGCTCGTTCCCGGGTTTGGTTTTTTGTAGATCCGGAAGGAGCTTCTCCGTTTAAGCTTCGCGATAAAAAGCAGTGGGCGAGTGGTGCTCAGTCAAGAGATGCCATTCGAGCCTTTCAATTGCATACGCGAGATGGAGAAATTCTCATCCGAAAGTACGCTCTGTTTGATCTGGACGAATTTGACACGGTGGAGAGTTTTGAGGATGGAGCACCGGCACTTTTAAAATCTCGATTGAGTCGAAGTGTGCTTTGGGTGTCACCCTTTGATTTGGAAGATCTTACGACCGATCTTTCCTTGGAGCCGACTTTTATTCCGTATCTGTACCGTCGCCTCGATCGTTGGTTGGAAGAGGGAGGCGACGTACAAATTGATGGAACGATTTCGCAAAACTCTTGGACGCCCATATGGTTGATGAAGGGTTCGACGCCAGCGGCTGAGAGTGTCGTGATAAGGAGAGAGTGGCCGGGAATTTATCTCTCGGGGGCTCGAAGCATCATTGTTCCGCCGGTGCGACTGCCGGAAAC
>DDSI01000089.1 GCA_002343335.1 Bacteriovoracaceae bacterium UBA2394 | reverse complement strand
GTCCAAGTTTCCGACTCTCAGAGCTATCTGCTTTGGTATGTGACTATGTTCAACCGAGGCGGCGAACAAGGTTCAGCGGGTAAGGGTGGTAATGGCGGTAGCGCGGGAAGCGCTGGGGACGGCGGTACGAGCTACAATCGCGAAGGAATTTATCGTCGCGCTGGAGATCGCGGACGAAGTGCCGCCAGTGGACCTCAGGGGAAACCGGGTCGAATGGCGACCGGATCAACTCGAAATGGTTTGAAACGATACGCTTTAGTGACGGCTCAAGGAGTAAAAGAATATTCCTCACCCTTCTCGGTGGTCATCGAGTCACTGCAATTGGAAGAATCTCAACCGGATGGAATTCTTGAGCCGGGAGAACAAGTGAAGCTCCTCTCCATGACGCTGGCCAATGAAGCCGATATGCCTACGCCGAAGGGCTTGGGACTCAAAATTCGTGGTTTGGGATTCACAGCGAACGGCGTAGTTGGAAATGACGAGATTTCCATCGCTGAAGATCTTGCGGGTAAGCAGCGCACAAAGGTGGATTTCTCCGGCTCGAATCTGACGCAAATCATAGGAGAAAAATTGGGCGACAAGCCGTTTAGGCCCATGCTTTCGTTCAACGGAGTTTCAAGAGAGATCGATCTGTTGCAGTCGGACTTGGAGATTAAAAATCCAGTACAGTTCGAAGCACTTTCAAAAAATCTGCAAGTGATAGAGCGAACAAGCTCTACCCTTCAGTTGAAAGTTCGAAACATTTCAACAGCTGCGCTCGGAGGTCAGAGTGCTTCAGGCCGAAAGGTGATCGTACGACTTCGTCCCTTAACGACGACGCCCGCTTTCAAATTGGCAGAAGTATCCGATCCGACTGTGGAATTGGAAACGGCGAGCAAAGAGTATCCCGTATTGGAATCCAAGCAAGAAGGTCTCTTGGATCTCACCATCGATTTGAAAGCGGACAAGCCGCTTTATTCGGAAACCACTTACGCCGCTGAGATTTTGTTGACCAAAATTTCCGTGAATCCAAATACAGAACCCAAAGTAATTACGAGTGTTCCTGTGAAAGTGATTTCCAAGATATCGGATAGTCGAAAGATCGATATAAAGCAGAATGTGAAGCCGATGGATATCAAAGTGAAGTATGTGAAAAACGGAAAAACTTACCGAGTGAAAACGCTTTGGTTTGTGCGCGATCCAAATTCCAATTCGAATCGGGTTCAATATGATTTAGACAGTCTGTTCGATCCTGATTCGCCCAAATACTATGCGGAACTTCCCGAGCTTTCTAAATGGCTGCCCAAAGTACTTGAGGGGAAAGAATTCTCTAAGGAAGACGTCATAGAAATTCTTCAGTCCATCGTAAAACCTCGCAGCGATGAGGATAAGGACTGGGAAATCGATAGCATTCAGTAACATCGGAGTGGAGGAGATAGTCATGTCAACGAAATGGATAGGCGTTAGCTTGGCGCTAGCGGTCTTGGTATCATTACAAGGTTGTTCAGAAACAAAGATCACGGCTGGCGTGAGAGACGTCACGACGCCGAGCGGGAACAATGGAGTAGTGCCTGTGGTGGAAAGTGGCTCAACCCCCACTATTCCGAGCGACATTCCCACCTTCGAGACGACACCTGAACAGTTGAAAGCGACGACGGCCAGGGTGATCGCCGATGCGGAGGCAAGAATCTCGACTCTGAGTGCGCGCCCCGCGAAATTTATGACCTTTGAAAACACGATCCGAGCCATCGACGAATTGATGTATCCCGTCGTGACGGCGCTCAATCGCATTTACCTCATTCAAAATGTCTCTCAGGTAGAAGTTGTTCGCGATGAAGCCACGAATCAAGTAGTCACCCTTGAAGCTTGGTTGATCGGAGTCGATTATCGTCAGGAATTGTTTGATGCCGTAAAGGCATTTCGCGAGAGAAATCCCTCGTTGGAATCTCGAACGGATCTCACGAAGGAAGATCTAAAATACTACAATGAACTTTGGACGGGCTACAAAAGAGCGGGAATGTTGATTGAGGACGAGAGCGTTCGAAAAAATATCAAAGCGATGAAAGAGCAGCTTGCACTCGTCTCCACCGCCTTTGATACGAATATTCGCGATGCCGCTCCGATGGTGGGATTCACCGATGAAGAGTTGGTCGGTGTGCGTAAGGAATTTGTGGAATCGCTGCCTGTTGAAAATGGCAAACGCATGGTNNCCTGACTACATGGTGGTCGCTCAAAATGCGAAGCTGGAAGAAACGCGCAAAAAAATGGAATATGCGCGACAATCCATTGCTCAGGACGTGAATCAAAAAGTCTTGGCTGAAATGCTGGAGCTTCGACACAAAATCGCAGTGGCGCTCGGTTATGCGAACCACGCCGACTATGTGATTGAGCCCAAGATGGCGAAGACCGGCGAGAAGGCTTTGACCTTTTTGAAGGATCTGAAGGAAGGATTAGAGCCCAAGTTTAAAGCCGAGATCGAAACTCTTCGCGCTCTCAAGGCGGAAGAAACGGGTGTGGTCAATCCAGATTTTAATCTCTGGGATTGGAGATATTTTCAAAACAAACTCATGAAGGAAAAATATTCCGTGGATACGGAACAACTTCGCGTCTTCTTCGAGATCGGACAAGTAACCAAAGGCGTCTTTGGAATTTATGAAGAGCTATTCAGCTTAAAGATCGAAAAGATGGAAGCTCCTCAAAAGTGGGTGGATGATCTTGAGCTCTATGTGGTGAAGGATGCTGCTAATAATGGAGAAGTTTTAGGTTATTTCTATCTCGATAACTTTCCTCGACCGGGCAAATACAATCACTTTGCGCAGTTTGGAATAGTCGACGGTCGAATGCGATCGGATGGCACTTACGCCAAGCCGGTGGTGGCGCTGGTCTGCAACTTCCCGAAAGCGGAAGGCGACAAGCCCGCTCTTA
>DDSI01000183.1 GCA_002343335.1 Bacteriovoracaceae bacterium UBA2394 | reverse complement strand
TAGACGGGTTGACGAGCCGAATTCATAAAAATGGTCTCATGATCTTTAGTGTGGTTTCTCTGAATAAGAGCTTTCAATTCTTTTAAAAGAGCAACATTACAAGGAACCTGTCGATCCTTCTTTGTTTTCGTATGCGAGAAGTCTTGAAGCGCCTTATTGAACTGCCTTTCGATCAAAATAAGCTCGCCGCTCGAAGTGAAATCTCGTGGACGCAAGGCCCACAATTCTCCGGCACGAGCAGCCGTATTCAGCGCGGCTAGATACACAACATAAATCCACCGCTTGTCACTACCAAGTGGATACTTTTGGTCCGTAAATTTCAGAAAACTTTGCGCCTCTTCAAAACTCCAAAAGCCAACGGCTTTTCGCGTTTCTTTGAGTTTTTTATACTTCTTAATCGGATGAGATCCGATGCGCTTCTGCTCCACTGAAAAATTCAGGACCGCAAGAATGACTTGTAAATGGCGATTCACCGTAGCTGGACTTAAATCTTGGCCAAGTAACTTGCCTTGAATTTCTGTCAGCAGCCCATGATGAAAGTTTTCTGGTTTCAAATGACCATAGTCTGGAACCAATCGTTTAAGAAACACCTCAACATTTTTTCGGTGTGACTCACTAAATTGGCTCTGATTGAGCTGAAGCCAAATATCGGCTTCCTTTGCAAAAGTCGTATCTGAATTTGCAATTGGAGAAGCAAAGTTTTGATTTTTCTTTGCTAACCGACATTCCAAATCAAACGCCTCTGCATCGGAGAGCCTATCGAAAACGCGCTTGCTGCGCTTCGAGCCTCTTCCACCGACTCGAACGCGTACCGCGTATCTGATTTCGCCATTTTTTGTTTTAAACTTTTGAACGGACATATTACCTCCTTGCCTCAAACTGGTGAGGCATTAAGTGAGGTGATCCATTTCCGAAGTTCATCTCTATGAAGATAAAGCATTTGGTTTATCTTCAAAAAAACCGTCGGCGGAATTCTCTTGAGTTTGTGTCGATGGTGCCAATCATAGATGGTCCATACCGACACTCCCAAAACTTTCGCCGCGATTTGTGGTCGTATGAGATCGGGCAAATTTTCAAAGAACGATCCTAAAGATGACTCCTTTTGAGCCTTCTTTATTTTGGACTTCACCATATCATTTCTCCTATGAGGTCTCTACGTTTTGATGAAAAATTTAAGCGATTTTTCCCCTCTTATTTCTCAATTTCTCCGCTCAGAATTTTTCCGAGATAGTCGTCTTTGGAGATCGCTCCGTGCTTCGCTTCGTAAGCTTTATGATCGCGCTCTAAGCGATCAAAGTTGGACAAAGTAGCGTCTTGGATCTGCTGGTAATGTTCGGACTTAAGCAGGCCAATGGCGATAGCCACAACATCGTCAGGGTTCACTTTTCGACCAAATTCCTTCTCATTCAGGCGGTCGATTTCGTGAAACACACGGTCTCTCGTTTCGACTTTCACTTTAAGGGAAGCGTGTTCGCGGTTTTTAGAATTGGTTTCAGCTTGGTTCGTTTGCATGAGGGTTCTCCTATGTATATTGGGGTTAAAGGTTCGGTAAATCGGGTCCTTCTTTGGAGAGGGTCTTTTCGGACGCCCACTCCACACCGATGCCCAAAGATCTGCCTTTCTTTTGAAGGGTATGGAAGAAATCCATTTCCAACTGTGTGGGCTTGGTGGGAGCAAATACGGAAATCTTTTTCACCTGCGGGTGACTCCCTAGAAACTGATCGACCATTTTGGGATCGGGTTCCATAAGAGACAAGATCGACTTCTCACCGGACTTTCCTGAAAAGAGATCTACTTCTTTCTGTTTCAGTGCGGAAAAGGGGTCGAGGAAGATAACAGCTTTCGATCCTCGACCGCCTTTTGTTAAAAAGGGAGATTGAAACTCGCCCAGTTTCTTCGATTTCCAGTGGCCTTCCGTATCCATTTTGAATTCGTAAGCCGAGCTTTCATCTTTTTCGGAGAAAAGTCGTAAGCTTCCCGAGGAGTGAACTTGCACTAATTTCCGGCTAAGGAGATCTTTCGCGGATTGGTCGGAGCCGCCAAAAGATCTTAGCCAATGTCCCACTCGCCCTAGCGCTTTTGAGCCTTCCATTGCTTCACTTTTTGGAATGTAAAAGGAGGTAAAGGTCCGTTTAGTAACGCCGAATTCTTTTTCCAGAAGCAGGAGTCTCGGGCTGTTATTGATATGAGCAATCGCCTGAAGAAAGCTCATGTCCTTATGAGCGGCGACGAAATCGATCAAGCTCCCGCGCGTTCGGTTTTTGCTATTCGTCCATTCGAATTCACTGAGCAACACATAAGGGCGCTCTTTCATTCGCCACTGGGTTTCGGAGAATTTTTCGAGCGTAATCTTGTTTTTCTGGCAGTAATCGAGAATCGAATTTCTTCGGGCTTTAATGATTTCATCGATAGGAACAAGGCTCGATTTCAGTTCTTTTTCGGAAGGATGAACGAATCGACTCGGCGGAATTTTACTTCTATCAAAGACCTTGAGATCCTTGTACCCCGCCTGAAAATGCCCATCGGAACTTTTCTCAAGGGCTCCGGCAAGAGTCTGGATTTTTTGAGAGTCGGTCTTGATTTGATCGATATGATTTCGAATAAGACCAGCTAGTTTAGGATGCTTTGCAAACTTCTCTTTATTGGATTGGAAGACTTCATCCAGTCCTTCCTTGTCATAAAGTTTGCCGAGTTTAGAGCCACGCTTACCTCTCGTTTTACCAGGATAGTGGTAGGTGATATTTTTGTTTTGGACATCCGCGCCAATGTCGAGTTCGCCTAAGATTGCAACGTACTGATCGTAATTCGTGGAATAAGCTCGCGCGAAATCCGCCTTTTGCATCATGTCTAATAAGTAAGAACGCCCATTGAATCGGACCATGCGCTGAACTTTATCGGGCAAGTGAGCAGCTCGTTCTTTCGCCTTCCCATCAATAACACTGAGTCCATTTTCCTTGCAAATTTGATCGTTCACGTCTCGAAGTTGATGGAGATGGTACTTCTTATTTTCGATCTTCTTTCCTGATTCTCGGTGCCACGGATTCACCAAAATATGATTATGGGTCTTTCCGGTTTCGGTATGGGTGACGATCAAAAAATCGTGGCCAGGGAACTTTCTTTCTAAGAGGTGCTTGCCCATTTCTTGGAATTTTTCGGCAGGCAAAAGTTTGCTCTCCGCCTCATTCCAGCTTTGAATAATATGGATGGCCTGGACGGCACCTCTGCCTTGGTTGAGCTTGGCAATCTCTTTAAATTGATGAGCCGCTTCTTCGGGAAGGACCCCTTCGGCATCGACTAAATCGTTGGGGCCTCGGTCCCGAAGAACATAGTTCACGGCATTCTCGGAATGCTTAATGAATCTGATTTTAACGATGGCCATAAACCCCACTGATATATTGGCGAAGGACTTTAATTTGTTCGTTCACGTCGTTCAGTTCTTTATGAAATCCTTCTCGGATTCCACTGTTGAGATGCTTCGCAATTTGATTGACGTTGTTTCCGATTCGCTGAAGTTGACCCATCAGGGATTTGGCATCGTCGTTGGATAAAAGAGGTGACGGAATAGGACCTTCGAAGAGGGCTGACTTAAAGAGTTGAGGAATCGATCGACCTAAAGTTCTGCTTAAGTTTTCGGCTTGTTTATATTCTGTTTCAGAAAGTCGGATATGGGCTCTATGGGAGTTGAATGGTATGAGGTTTTGTTGGTCCATTATGTTGTTCTCCTTATAGGTAGTGGGATTGGTGTTTTGAGGTTTATTGGTTTGTGTAAATTTTTGCGTTTTTGGGTTTTTGCAAGCATGGGGTTTGGCGCCACCCCTTAAAATCCTTTGAGGGCTAACGCCCCCAATCCCCCAGGCGGNNTCTCGGACAAGCCGAGTCGCCGAGGAAGATGAAGCGCCGATCCAAAGGGCGCTGTTATGAAGGGCAGCAGAAAAACAAGTAAGGAAACTCATAAGCCGACCACGCCTCCGATTTTGGCACCGGCCCCCGCCACTTTTCCGGCATCATCGATGAACTCCGGCGCGTGTTCCGGTTGGGAGTCTGAAAGTAGTGGACGCATGAAATAAAGGAGGCCGCCCGAGATGACGACACCGATCAAAAGTTGAATCCAAGAGAAGACGGCAAAGAGATAATTCATGCGATGGTTGATAAGCGCAGCACTATATAAGGAGATCCCGTCCGAGAGTTTTCCAAAGGCTTGGAGCTGATCGGCTGAGAGCGAAATATTGACCATGATGTGATAAAAAAGAGTCCACGAGGGAGTCCAAAGAAGAATGGAGAGATAAATTAAAAACCAGTAAGCGAGCACCCGCCAGTAGCCTGCGACGATCAAAAATACGAGCCAGGGGAAGAGAAAAATAAGGACCATCTTGAGCGCTCCAGCGACATGCGGGGCGCGAGAAAGATTGTCACTGAACTCTTGTGCTCGCTCGGAGGCGAGAGCTGCACCACGACCGGAGGGGCCGGAGAAAATGCTGGTCAGCGTTTCAAAACTAAAGAACCGGCCTAAATATTGATAGATCCGAGCTGATCCAGTTGGAGGTTGGGCTCCTTTTTGAATTCCAAACAGTTCTTCTTTTTGTTCATAAAAGTAGTTCACGAGGAAGCTTGAGGTCTGAAAGTTCTCCCATTGAAGATCATTCATAGGCTCAGGCATCAGAACTTGAATCGGAGGAAGGAGTTTGCTGCCTCGCTTTTGCGCATAAGAAAATAAGCGCATTCGAACATCATCTTTAATATGAAGACACGTCGTTGGCGGACCCAAAGNNGCGATGGGCACATTGAGTGCTCTCAATTTATCGTCAAAGTCGGGGTACGTTCCAAAAAACCAATCAAGTCGGTCTACGTCTTTGGCTTCAGAGACCATCGGAAGCACTCGGTCCATGCATTCATCGACGTAAAATTGAACGCGAGCTTTGAGATCCTCATCATCAATCGTCGAGGTTCCAGCCGTCATGATGGCCTTGAAAAAGAAATTTGGAGCTTCAAGTTGAGAGTGCGTCGTTGCAAAAAGTCGGTCCACAATTCGGGACATGAGAGCCGCAAGTTCTTCGGCGGTTCGGCTCAAAAGATCAAAGGCAAAGCTTACTTTGTACTCCGGCTTTACGTCTGAAACTTTGCGTCGAATATAGGAGTTGTCATGCCAGGATTTTCCGTCGAACTGATGAACGGACGTATGACTATCGACCTTAAGAACACTGATTCCAATGAATAAGCAGGCAATGATTTTGAAGTATTTGGAGAGTGGAACGGATTTTCTTTGGACCCACGCTCCTGGAATATAGCGAGAAAAAAACTGGGCAGTGGTCAGAAAGAAAACCACTCCAAAAATAAGCGTCAGCGCTCCGAGAAATATTTTCTGAGACGTCAGAATCTCGATAAATTTTGAGTGAAGCGCGAGACCAAGATATTCATACATGGCTTCATAGGCAGTATTCGAAAACATACGTTTAAGCCTTTCTCATTCACAAAGAATGTTGTCCGCACAGTCGAGAAGCGAAGACTGACCGCTCTTTGAGCTGTGAGCATCGGCATCGTTCATGAGGACGGCCCGAACCATTTGACTTCGGACGCGCCCGCCCTCTTCATTGATCTGAGCCATCACACGAGAGAGTGGATCGTTCTTTTCTCTTCGGAGATCCAAACTGAGTTCAATTTGCTCCTTGAGGGCCTTTCGCTTTTGTTCGAGTTCGTCTTTTCGATGCGGTGGAAGATTGGGATTCTGAGCAAGCGTCGTAATCATATCGAGGGAACGATTCATGTCGCGGGTGAAACTGGTGAGCGCTACTGCATCGGAAAGTTTTCTACAGGCGACTTGTCTTCGTGCAACAGGAAGAGCGGACAGAGCTTCGAGCGTCTGGCGATCCAAGACGGGAGACTCTGAGCTTTCATCGATCTTCTTGATGTCCTTATCCGAAATAATTTTATCGAGGCTTTCCTTTCCGTCCGACGCTTCCACCTTGGTCATGAGGGTCTTGCAAAGCGTCTCATACGTTTTATTTTCCAAACCCATAAGATAAGTGCGGGGGCTGAGCGCAATTCGACGTGGGCCGTACTCGACGGAGACTTGCCCGCGAGAAACCACGGTATCCCCTACGAGTGACTTTAAAAGATTGAGTGCGTCGGTGGAGTCTGAGCCGTCCAATTTCGCCCAAGCGGCGGATGACCCAATGAGTTTGTTAGTAGACGTTTTTCCTCCCCCCGCCCAGTTGGCGAGATCCACATCATACGTGTTTTGACAACTTTGCAGGGCTCGCTCTAGGTCTCCTCCGTTGGCTTCAATTTGTTTTCTGACACAGCTTTGTCGATCTCGGTAGAAGTCTTCCACTCGACTGTCTGTGTATTTATCGATGAGGGAGCATTGATTAAGACGCATTTGAGACAGCAAATTCGCGTTCACTTGGAAGTGCTTGAGAATTGCGCACCATGTTGGAGACATATAGCAAGTGAGCAACATCGGAGAGGCTGCGATGATATTTCTTCCGACATCCCCGTAATATTTAGAATCGAGGAGATTCTTGAGTGTCGAGCGCATTGTGCCGGTGAAATCGACTCGCCCGCAGTCTGAGCCAATTCTGAGATCGACCCCAAGATCAATCACGCGTGAGCGATCAAAAATGTCGTCCTTTCGCTCCCCATGAGTGCCGAGCAAGTAATCGTCGGGACTCAAACGCGTTGAATAGCGTGAGTGAAAACGAGAACTCGCTTCTGCGGCGTTCGTAAGCAAGATCGTCATGCCGATGCAAAAGAAAAGATTCTTCATATTCTTTCTCCCAAATGTGAGATCTCGGTCGTTTNNCCGTTTGGATACGTGGTCGCGAGAAACTCAAGGACTTTCCATTTATCGTCTCCGAATTTTTTGAACGCTTTATCCGCTGCTGCAGCATCTTTCGCGTTCGTCGGAGCAAGCCAGCGATCAAGGGTCGTCTGAACAAAACGAAAGGCGCCTTGGCGTGTTTTTTTCTTGTTCATGAAAAAAACTTCCGCGTATTGACCTCGAACAGTTCGGAGTGACTTGATAATTTCCGCGTTGGCTTCATCCAGAAGAGCGGATTTTTCAGAGAGATAGCCCACATTGTCCGCTGACATTTGAAGAAAAACAAAATTGTCTGCGACACTCCACATCGCTTTTCCCGCATCCAGTTCAAAATAGTTTTGTGGTCGAGGGGTAAGACTGATGAGCCAGTAACCGAGTTTTCGACTGGTTTCAGCAAAATCAATAAGCATCCGACTCGCTGTGGGGTTTGCCCTTCCGAGCATTCCGAGTTCCTCAAGGACAATGTATCCGCCTCGACCTTTGTTTTCCGGTAGACGAATGATCTGTCTGATTTCTTCAAGCACGGCCATCGTCATGAGGGCTTGAAGAATCGGGTCTCCATCGAGAGCATCCAAATCATAGATGTAGAAAAGTTTTGATTTCTTTCGCTCCTCGCTCTTGGCACTAAAGAACTTGGCGTAAATTCCATCGCCATAAAACGGAGTGAGTTTTTGGTTAAGCTGTTCTGTTATTTCCGTGAATTTTTCAAATTGGGGATGAGATGGTAAAGAGGCGAGTTCGAAGACCACATCATCCATCGTAAGTTCCACGTCTCCTCCGTTGGAGTCACTGAGAAGCTCGCCTTCCACATACGCGAGTCCGCGTTGCTGAAGTTTTTTGATGTAAGCGAGCTTTAAAGCTTTGGCGATGGCAGCACGGTGATCGCTTTCCACTGCAAAGCTTGGGCTCGTCATCTGAATCCCGGAGACGATGAGATGTGTGAGAAATGCAATCTTCTCTTCGTCGTAAATTCCTCGAAAAGGACTGAAGGAGATGGGCTTGTCTCTCTCAAATCGCGTGAAATCCGCATCGAAATATTCCGCGATCATGGGGTAGCTTGATTTTTTATCGATCACGAAAACGAGAGGCTCGGGATTCATTCGTTTTACGGCTTGCACGCAGTCGATAATGAACGCACTTTTGCCGGAACCACTGTCCGCGAGCACCACCGTATGATTGGAAGTTTCGTTTTCGAGAAGCGAAAAATAGATCGGCGTGTTCTCGCGCGATAAATAAAGCTGAAGTGGATTTTTAAGTCCTCGGAACGAATCAAAGATAGGCAGAAACTTCGTGGCATCGGATCTCAAGATTCGAATGGCCCGACGAGTGGAATAGTCTGCTTTTGGGCTGTAATTCAGCGGAAGAGCGTTTAGCGCCAATCCAAGGCCAATGTCATTTTCGACGATAGCCTCACACTCAAGATCATTTTGAAAAATGTTTAAAAACTGACGCGTTTGCTCATCGAGAATTTCTTCTGTTTCTCCTTCGAGAACGACATTGAAGGTCAAATGCAAACATCGATCATCGTGCGCCAATCGATTTTGAACTTCTAAGACTTCATCCTTCTGCCGTCTTGCGCGTGCGGAAGGAGTATTTTGCAGAAAAAATTCTTTGAGATCGAAAAATTGTTTGACCTTCGCTTTGCTTGGAAAGCTGAAACTGAGACTTAGGCGAAAGGGAAACAAAAGCCGAGTAAAGTAAGCCATCCCACCGGGATAGGCATACTGGGGAGAAGTTTTGAGCGACAAGGTTCTAGTCTTAAGTCCCTCTCGCTCGACGCCTGCGTGGTCGAGCAGAGGATTGTTATAGAGAATCTGCTCCGACAAAGAGAGATTCGGATTATAAGGAACAAAGCTTCGTTTATAGAAAGTTTTCGGATTAAAGAATCTTCTTAAGACATCGAGAAGCTCTTGGGCGCTCAAACGCACGAGCGGAATTTTGGAATTGGCTTTAAAATTTTGGACGATACTTCGAAAAGCTTGAACATCCTTCGATGTCGAGGCCATTTGTTTGAAAACAGTCTTCTCTCCCTTTTCGAAAAGATTTTTTCCAGGAAAGGCTGGTTCCTTTTCTGGAAAATAGCGAATCCCAAGATAGACTTTTCTCTCCAGAGGAGCATTGGCACTCAAACAAGAGGCTTTCATTTCCTGAACACGCTTTTCATTCAGCATTTTGGAAACGGAATGCGCTTCAGGATAGGCCCCTTGAGCTTTTTCCCAGCGCTGATCCAAGCTTGAGACGGAAGCTTGCTCGTAAAGCACCTGAAAGACGCAGTTCTCAGGAAGCGAGAACCAAGAGCGCAGTTGATCGACGGACGAGATGATTTCTTCTTTCGTTAGTGGCTCGTGCTCAACGGGCTCCAGAGAAAACACTGCTCCGAGGGAACCGTCCTTTAATACAAAGAGTCCGTCTTCTTCCAAGAACTCATCGTAGGGAAGAAATTGGCTTAAAGACTCGGGACGCTCAAAAAGAGCTTTCCTAAAAATGTCTTCGCGCCCGAGTGCTTTTTCCATGATTTTCGAAGCTACGCTCATCGCGAGCCTCCCTTCTGAGAACTGGGTGAAGTTTTTTTCTTAGGAAGAGCCACTTTTTTAAGCGGACCTCGTGACTCGGAGTTTGCAAAGTTGGGATCGGCATCGTCAGGATATCGGAACGACCATTGGTCGCCTTTGGTCAAAAGCGACATATAGCCACCCCAAAAGTAGTCACCGGTCTCCATTTCAAAGGGATGCACCCAGACCTTATGGACTTGGGGTTGCAGCCGAACAGGTTCCCCGTCGGGTGTGGCGAAAGGCCCCGAGGCTTTCAGTTTCAGTTCGGGAGAATCTTCCTGATAGTGCGCTCGACCGTCGAGGACTCTGAGAGACGGAGCCCGGCTCACACATCCCGAGAGAATCAAACTAATTGAGCATCCGAGTAAAATATGAATAGGTCGCATCACGATCTTCTCCTTTCTTGAAATAAGTTTCCGGCAGAGAAACACTGTCTTGCATAATCACCCACACATCGCGGCCTGAGCCGATGTTGATGGTGGGAAGTAAATTTTGAGCTTGATTGAGATACCAATTGGCAACGGTGGTGGCGGCTTCCGACGCTCCTCCCGCTCCGATGTATTTCATTTGATCGCCGGTCATCATCGACTGACTGCCGCCGAGTGGATTCACTTGCTGTGTGGTCTGAGCTTGCTGAATTGCTTTGCTTACACCTGAGACGATGGAAGCGAGAAACGACATCGCAGCCACTCGATCTTGTTTGGAGTTGACGGAGCCTACGACCGCAAAGCTGTTATCCTTATCGTCTGCAATGAATCCATTCACCTCTCGCTCAAACATTTCCCCTTTACGAGAGACGCAGCTCATCTTTGTGACCTGCATTTCCACGCGCTCAATGCTTAAGTTTCCAGTGGCTTTGGCGATCATGAAGCATCCGGCGAGATCGAGACGATTGTGATTGGGCAGGATGTAAGCAAAATCGAGTTGAACGAGAACAGGATACGTCTTTCCTTCGGGCGCTTCGACGCCGGTCAGCACCTTTGCTTTCACGTAACTGCCGGAAGGAAGAACAACGCCGGGCTTTTTGTCTTCCTGTTCATCCTCCTTCACTGGAAAGGAAACGATCTGCGGACCCCGACTTGCAAAGGATCGTCTCGGTGGGCCGAAAACATTCGCAGGTTCAGAGCGAACGGCTTGTGGTTCTATCGACGAATCTCCTGAATGATAGCGAACGTCCGAGCGTGGGACCGAGCTTTCTGATGGAACAGTTGGGGCTCCTGTGGCCAATTCTTCCTTCTTTTCAGGAGGAGGGGCACTTGAATTCAGTTTTTCCGAAAGCTCGGCAACCGATTTCGTCAGTGTGTCGATTTTTTCTTGGAGTCGTCCCTGATTCGCTTCTAGGTCTTGTGCGTGTTTGGCAAAGAGTTGCTCTTTGCCTCCGATGACGGTGGAAAACGGAGAACCTAAGATCCGACTCTCTTTAAATTCTCCTTCTCGTTTGATTTGATAAACAACTTCAGGCGAGCATGCCTTGCTGACACCATATATAAGGACAACAGCCATCACGGCTCCGACAGCGGGCCAATACCGCTTGTAAGGAAGTGCCCATGCGTAGGCCCGCCCGTAAGTTTCTAAAACGACTTCGCGAAGGTTTCTCACTTCGATCCCTCCTTTCCATTTTTAATCCAGGAAATAGGAAGCACGACTTCGCTGGCCACGGAGGCAGGCTTCGCGATGATTTTAAGAAGTGCCGAGTTTCGGCTGCTTCCTTTTGGTCCGAGTACATCTCGATCAATGCTGGAGAATAGAGCGAGGTTCGGCTGGCCGATTTTTAGTTTTCGAATATCGATTTCGATTTTGTTCTCATCGCTCTGATTTTCGATGCGAAAAATATAGCCGTTGAATTCCTGGCCGGAATAAATCCGAGTGAGCGTCGCTTCCACTCCCTTCATTCCTGTCGGAACGACCATCGAAAGATCCTTAATGGAATAGCCCGCGACAAAATCGCCTCGAATGAGAGCTTTCATGAGATCCATTTTTCCAATGGGAGACGAAGATTCCGTTTGTTTGAGTAAAGTGGATTCCGATTTAAAATCATAAACAGAGTCTGCTTTCTCTTTGCTTTCGGTGGGTACAACGACAAGACGCGTGTTTACAATCGAGCCATCGCTTAAGATAAAAGAAACTCGACTATCGGATTTCGTAAATCGAGGCTCTACCGAAAGCATGGCGTAATTCGGATTCTCTTCGTCCACGGGGCGAATGGAGAACGACGCCGCCTGCGAGATCGTTCGCACGGGTTTTTCAAAGCGAAAAATCGTGGAGCCACCGTAGACGAGTCGCACTGTCTCTGTAGAGCTTACGTAATAAACCGTTCGAGCCTGAGCGGTCGATTCCAAAAGCAGGAAGACAAATAGGAATAAGGGAATAAATGTTTTCATCGAGAAGTCTCCTTTTGAAGAGATTCTTTGGTTTTAAACGTGTCGGCGGACGTTCGACTGAGGCTTACGATCTCTAAGAACCAACGAGACGAACGAGAAGGCGGAATGAGGCGAAGAAGCATTTGAATCACTTCGTCTCTCGCGCCAATGTGTTCGTTGCTCACGTAGGAATCGACTCGCACAACCGCCGTGACTTTGTAGAAGCCCTCGTCGTTCGAACGAATTTCCTTCTGAAGGACGCTGAGGATCTCCGACAAATTGTCCTGCTTCACTTTCCGAATCCAATCGGCACTCTCCGCCTGGAATTTGATCTTCAGTTGCGCGCTCATCGAATCGGAGAGAGTCGCGTACTGCTCTTGGATATTGAGAGGATTCAAATTCCCGAGCCGATTCATGAAATCCGTTGTCGCTGCTTCCACATAGCTATCGGAGACCGTATGCGGTGAGGCAGGCGTGAAATCCTGAACTCCCGGCGCAAGAATATATTCCTTCTCTCTCAATTTCGAATAGAGCGAATGGACTTCGATTCGACTGATCGCGAAGTAAACGACGAAAACGGCGGCGACAATCGCCACCACTGTTTGCAGCGTCATTTTCTCTCGAACCAGGGCCGCTTTGTAACAAATATAGCGCGGCAAAACTTCCAGATTCACTCCTTCGTAACTGCCGCGAGGAGGCTCCGCGAGCTTTGCAGCCGAAACTCCTTTTTCAATCACTCCGACCATAGAAGCCTCCCATCGTTTAAGCGTTTGATGTAGTTGCATCCGAAGCTTTCGTATTTTTTGCGAGAGCTTCGAAATACTTCTGAGAAAAAATCCAGGTTTGGACGACATCGACGAGCACGTATTTTCCGTCCTTGGATCGTCGGAAGCGGATATCTTGGACGGGCTTTCGCTCGAAGGGGACTTTGTTTTCGGTGGTGGTGGGTTGTGTTTCCATTCGGTTTCTCCTTGTTGTTTTGAGTTCATGCGATGGGTTTCCTTAGTCTGAAAAGCGGCGTTTTGATTTGGGATTCAAAATTCCGGGCAGTGAAATCCTTAAGTGTCGATACGGCCAGTGCAGAAAAATGCCTTTCGGATGGCGCTTTCGAATCACGGGGCCCACGCCCAGAAAAAGAACGAGTAACAACATCATCAGTCCCCAGGCGTAGAAAATGACTCCAAAGATGAGTACAATTCCTATCGCGACAAAGGCATCAGTAAGTTCGAAGTGATCAAAAATCATGATGGGTGAATCAATCGTCTGACTCACACGAACTCCGTGATGTTGTTTGAGAGGTCGGTAATCAAACATTGAAGACCTCACCATTGGAAGACGGAAGAACGAGCGTGTGGGAAGGAGGCGCGTTCAACGAAAAGATGCTGTCCGTTCCGCCCATATTGAAAATATTTTTGACCCAGGTAGGAGCTGTTCCAAAAATAATCGCTGCTACAATGCAGATCACACATACTCCAAAGCGCTGCTCTTTGAGCGACCAAGCGGCGGCCATAATGCAAAGTCCCGCAAAAATGCGTGCGCCCCATTTAAAGAGCCCGGTGTCGATCAGTCTTAAGAGAGTTCCCGCGGCTTCGAGCTTGTCACTCTCATCGGCTCCTGGAAGATGGCCGCCAGCGGCAAATAGGTTTCCGCTCAGAAGAAGAACCAAAGCGGAGGTTATCGCTAGAACTCCTAGAATCGTTAAGGTCCTTTTGGATGGACAAAGTTCCACCCAAGAGGCCCATGTGAATGGGGCAATTTTATTTTCCATAAGTGAAGATCCTTTCTTTTTGGCGCTGAGATTGAAGATGTTCGAAAATACTTTCGGGACTTTGGAAACCCGTCATTTGATAGACAACCTCCTGCTTGAGATCTCCGATGAGTAAAAAGGGAACGCTCTCGATTTTATATTTGGCGACTTCTTCCTTAGACGCTGGAGAGGTCACGATGGGCAGATCGCTCAGAGCTTCGACGTTCGAGTCGAGTTGCTTAGCTTCCACAAAGAAGCCCTGGTCTTGCAGCGTTTTTAAAGTTCCAAACATCTGCCGGCAATGCGGGCAGGTGGAATCGAAATACATTCGAAAGCGATAGCGTTTTGCGTCTGGTGTTACTCTGGGGAGTGAAGCGGCTTGCGTTCGAAGAGAGGCTTGAACTTTAGGTTCAAGAGTTTTTCCCTCTTTCGCCAAATACTCGCTCATTCGATTTTGGAGTCGCGAGCTGAGTTCGCTCTTTCGATCCAGGTATTTAAACCAAAGTTTTAAATTTTCGTCTGAAGGATTTCGCACGATCTCCATGAAGGGCTCAGGAGGTGTGTAATCACCCTCTTTAAAAAATTCTGGATTTTTCGGATCGAGATGTTTCTCCCAATTAAATTCCTTAGGCTTCGCTTCCGTCGCGGCTTTCTGAGGAACTGCATCTTGTTTGGGGACTTCCTTTTTCTTCTCGGCATTCCAATAGTCGATCTCGCCCGAGAAATAATCGAACGAAGCGCCCGAAACGGCTGCAAGAGAGAACAACCACGCCAGCACGAAGACTATCGGAAAGAGAAGAATCTCTTTTCTCTTATCCAAGCCGCACCATCCCTCCGGCCTGAGCCAGAAAAATAACAAGCAGTGAAAGCCAAACTAAAAAGAACACAACAACGGGAAGAGCGCTTATAGCATTACGCCACATGGTGAACCTCCTTCACATCAATGGATCCCGCTCGCGCTTTTCTGATGGCTGCGTCTTTCAATGACTGCACGAGCTTCGGAGAATTTTTCAGATCGGAAGCAAGATAGTCTTTGATCTCATCTTTTCGCATGTACTCTAAGAGAGCGACTCGACCCGTCACCCCTTCTCTGCAGAGTTCGCATCCCGATCCCTTCATTCGAAAACCGTCATGGGTTCCGAGCGACGCTAAAAGTTTCATGAGATCAGGATCTTTTTCGGAATCGTTCGAAAGTGTCTTCGAGCACTTTGGACAAATCGATTTCACTAGCCGCTGGGCTGCGGAGAATCTTAAATTCGATTCAATCATGTAGGGCTCAACTTTTAAGTTCATGAGCCGAGTGATGACTTCGGCTGCGCCATTCGCATGAATCGTTGAAAGCACAAGATGGCCTGTGGCTGCTGCTTTGAAACAAAGATCCGCCGTTTCCTGATCGCGGACTTCCCCAACAAGAATGACATCTGGGTCTTGTCTTAAGACCGATCTCAAGGCGTCATTGAACGATAGCTTTCGATCAATCTTCACCTGATTGATACCATCGAGTCCGTACTCGACTGGATCTTCAAGCGTAACGATGTTTTTCATCTTGCGATCGATCCCGCTTAGAAGCGTGTAGAGAGTGGTGGTCTTTCCACTTCCCGTCGGTCCCGAGATCAAAACCACTCCGTTTTTGAAATCGAGAGTGGTTTTTAAATCTTCGAGAATATCGGCCTCAAGGCCGAGTGCAGATAAATGAAATTCACGTTTTAAATCGAGAAGTCTTAAAACGATTTTTTCTCCGTAAAGGGTGGGAAGCAGATTCGCTCGAACGTCTAAGTTCCAAGACTTAAAAGAAATGCGGCCATCTTGAGGCTTCCCGCTAATCGCAATGGAGAGATTAGAAAGTCTCTTCACTTCGTTCATGAAGCTTTGACGATGCTCAAGCGGAAGCTGTTTCCAAGGCTTCGACATATCTCCAAAAATGCGAAACCGGATGTCCACGCCGTCGCGCGTGGGTTCGAAATGGATGTCGCTCGCATTCTGCTTTTGAGCGTGAAGAAGCGCGTCTCGAAAAAGCGCCGTATAGGCTTCCGCCTTGGCAACTCTTTGGTCGTCGCTTTCTCGCGTCTCCATCGAGAATCGGGAGGCCGAAGATTTTTGAGTTTGATTTTTTAAGTAATCAAAGACTTCTTCTTTGACGCAAAGAAGCTCACAAGCTTTTCGATAGTTCTTCTCTGCTTCTTCGATGACTTCATCTCGATAGTCTTTGCTGAGAACCACGAGCTTCTCAGCCGTGTCCTTTTGAACAAGAACTCCTTTAAGCGAAGCCCAATTTTCCTTTTCTCGATCCTTCAAAGACTCCCCATCCACTTTGAGCGTCTGCACATCCGTATGAAGGACGGGTTTCAAGTGCAGCTTGAGCTCCCGGTTGAGTGTCGTTTGATCGATGTGGCCAAGATCGCGAAGAATGCGTCCAAGAAGTTGTTTCTTATAGCGCTGGATTCCGAGAGCTTCGTGAATCACGCCGTCTTTCGCCAAATTTCTTCGAACGAGATGTTCTCCAAATTTCATAGATCGCCTCCTAATCCCTGACAGGTTGCTTTCATGACTTGCAGAGCTGCATACGCTGCAGGCACTTGAGCTAAGTCCTGACAACACGAATACTTCTGCCAAACGGTAAACAAATGACCTTTAAGCTTTCCCTTCACGCGGCCTACTTGTGTCACTCGCTTTGCGAGTTCGAGTGGTCCGATATTTTGACCCTCGGAAAAGCACGAGGAACTTTGCGGAGAAATTTCTTGCCAGAGTTCATCGAAAGAACTGCGAGACGAATGGAGCACTTCGGCTGACAAACTCTTGATGCGGGATGCGATCATGAGTGCCCCGATGGTGTCGCTCGGACCCGTCACGACACCCGATCTCGGATAAAAAATTCCCCAACCGTTACAGGCCGAATGATTGGACGGTGGAAATTTTCGGATTTTTGTCACTGGAGCACTGCACATGGGACCAGCGTTTTGCTCCGGGCCCTCGCTTCCTCCTTTGGCTGACATTGCGGCGCCTTTTAAAAGACACGCTTGAGGGGCCGCCATCCACGCGAGCCAATTCGGTTGTAAAGAATCTCCTGAACCCGTTCTCCAGAGGTCTCCGAAATGCTCGCTCATCGCATCGAAGCAGAATTTGTCGGTGAAGCGCCCCCTGCAAGGGAGTAGATTGAGAACTACTGAGAGCAGGGGGACGCTCACCACATGCGCATGGAAAGCTTGAGTGTCGTTATCGGAAACGACTCCGTAAGGAGCAAAAAAATCTGTACTCATTGCAAGAAGCTGTGACTTCGCTCCCGGAAGATCGGAGAAGTACGTTTCTTTGGCATTCTCCACCACTTCGATAAATGTTTGCGGCAAATAATACGAAAACCGTGCGCAGGGTCTTGGCACGGGCCAGCCGCACATGCAGCTCGATACCTGAAAATTCATACAAGAATCCGCATCGACCGAATTAAGAGCCGTGCAAACATTGGGGAACGAAAAACCTGTTTGAGGAACTCCGAGGAAAAGCAAGAGAACCGCCGCCACTTTCATGAGCGGTGCGAGAATTTTTTCGTGAAGCGTGGATTTTTCTTTCAAATAGTGAGGCTTCAAAAAGAGCTTTTTAAATTCCGTCTGTACGCCGTCATAAATTTGAGCGAAGGCTTCGAAGGTCTTTAGGCGAGAGAAATCTTCGGCAGTGACGAGATATTCCTTATTCTTGGAAACGTTGACCGACTCCGAAAGATTCGCGTTCTTCGATTCGAAATCGCCGTGCAAGTAGTTGATGCGAGCATCTTGAGAGAATTCCGACAGACTTGTGGAGACTCTTTCGCGCTCCTCTTGCCCCGCGCACTCTTGAAAAGCTCGAATGGTGTGAAGGTCCGTCGATTGAAGAGCGATGCGCGTGCGAAAATTCTGGAAAAGCTCGTGCGCGGCTTCTCGCTTTCCGAGTGAGTTTTCAATCGTCGTTAAACTTTGAGTGGCTGCAATCGTGATCGCGTTGGCCTCGCGACCTTTGGCGAGAAAACGATCATCGCCTAAGACAACACCATTTCCAGACGAAACTACGTCTTGATATTCGTCGATAAGGAGAAGTCCTGATCTCTCCTTGGTGCGGTTGGGGTCATTCAGGCGATCAAGAATCGATTGCTCATAGTGAAGTTTGAGGAAAGTCCCTATCGAGCGTGCAAGACCGGGAGAAGTAACGGAAAAAAGTAAGATCTTTCCGTTATCCACGACATCATTCATTGAATGAATCGTAAGTTTATCCTTCGGTGGGCAGAAAATTTGGGCGGCTCGATATTCTTGAAATTGATTGAGAAAGCTTGTGGCCGTAATCAAAATCCCTGATCGCGTTCTTTCATCTAGTTCCTTAAATTCTGAAATGAAATAAAGAAGGGCTTGGTTGATATTGAAAATTTCTTCAGGAGTAAATTTAGGGTCGCGAAGGCATTCATCGAGTTTGCTCGTCACTCCGTCGTCTCTTGCAGTGACCATCGCGGCGTAAAGATCGCTCAGCGTGTAGTAATCTTGAGTGGCCGCACAGTAGACTAAGCAATTCTTAATGAGATTAAACGCTGAAACATCCCAGAAGGCGGTGTCGCTACTTCGACCCATAAAGTTAACGGCTGCTGTTCGAACCATCTGGGCGATGTCGAGAAAGTTGGAATTCTTGAGCGCTGCAGGATGGTAGATGGGATTGAACGTCACATCGCCCGAGAGAGACATCCAAAGAAGACGATCCGAAAGGCCCTGTTGCTGAACGATATTTTTTGCCTCAGCGACAAAGGTGCCTTTCGGATCGATGGCGAGGATGGAGGGTTGAGGATCAAAGTTTTTAAGCATTTGTTCGAAGCATGGCAGAATCCCGCCTTGGCTTTTTCCCGTGCCAATGCTTCCGGTAAAAAGAATGTTTCCGTTGAGCGCTCGAAGATTTTGGCTCGTCCATAGGGGCGTTTTTTCTTTGTCTCCCTCATCCAAAGAACCCAGCACAATCTCATTCTTAATTTGGGGAAAATCGGGCAGCGTCTTCGTCGTTCTCTGGCGGAGCCACTTCCAAACAGGAAGACGTGCGGCAATTTGTATGACAAGAAAGACCGAAAGCGAGAAATTCACTTTCAAAAAGCAATTGGCCATCGACCACCAGGGAGAATCGACGAGGTGGATACTCATTTTAAGACTCCAATCTTGAAC
>DDSI01000236.1 GCA_002343335.1 Bacteriovoracaceae bacterium UBA2394 | reverse complement strand
TTCGTTCGGTGTCTTGAATTCCTCTCCCCACCCTTTCAAGCTCAGATTCGATCCCAAAGAATTTCTCAAACTCTCTTTTCCCTTTCCGCTCCGACGCCCCAAATTCTTTCCCATCATTTCATCTGCGATATTGGGAGCTTCCCTCGTAAAAAAAGCTAACGGAAAAATCGACGGATTCGTGGTCGAAGGCTCCACGGCCGGAGGACACAATGCTCCTCCTCGAGGGGAACTCCATCTCTCTGAAAGTGGGGAGCCGATCTATTCAGACCGAGATCGGGTTGATTTGGAGAAACTGAAAAAGCTTGATCTTCCATTCTGGCTTGCCGGCTCCTTCGGAAGTCATGAAAAATTAAAAGAAGCTAGAAATTCGGGAGCGGTCGGAATTCAAGTGGGCACGGCATTTGCCTTTTGCAAGGAGTCAGGGCTCGACGAGAGGTTCAAGATGGCGGTTATCGAAGATGTTCTCCAAAATCGAGTCCATGTCTTCACCGATCCATATGCTTCACCGACTGGATTCCCTTTTAAAGTCGTCCAAATGAAAGAGAGTCTCTCAGACAAGTCTATCGCGGAGAGTCGTGAAAGACGCTGCGATCTCGGTTATCTCCGTCAAGCCTATCAGCGCGACGATGGAACATTAGGCTACCGATGCCCAGCAGAACCCGTTCAAGATTTCATTCGTAAGGGAGGCAGTATCGAGAAGACTGAGGGCCGCAAATGTCTCTGCAATGCGCTCTTTGCGAATATTGGCTTAGGGCAAATTAAAAAGGACGGGACCCCAGAACTTCCTCTCATTACTGCTGGAGACGATTGCCAAAGCCTCAAACAGTGGATCTCCAATGATAAAAAAAGCTACGCTGCGCGAGACGTGGTAGAAACCCTGTTGGGTGATATAACGTCTATCCATGATTGAAATAAGTGCTCTCAATAGAATTCCTCGATTTATGGGTGCCTCTCCTCAAGCCTTGGAATGGCTTTCGGCGAGATTTCAACGCCGACGCTTCGACCGAAAACAGATCATTTTTCAAGAAGGTGATCCCTGCAAATGCCTTCAGCTTATTGAGCTTGGAACCGTGAAGGTCATTAAAACCTTAGAAAGCGGTCGCGAACTTATCCTAAATATCTTTCAATCGGGAGAGTCTGTTGGAGAAGTCGCCTTGATCGATGGCTCCGATTATCCCGCTTCCGCGTGGGCGCAGGAGGATTCAGTCATCCTAGAACTGCCGCGAGATGCTTACTTTGAGATGTCAAGGAAATTTCCCGAGATTCTCTTTTCCACAATCCGCGATTTGAATTTGCGAGTGCGCTCCATGACCCAACGGGTTCAGGAGCTCGGAAGCGGCGAGGTAGAATCACGATTAGCCCGCTTCTTTTTAGCCTTTGCGAGGACGGCAAAACATCGGCCAGATGGCTACTGGATTCCGATCCATCTCTCAAGGCAGGAACTCGCTGACGTCGTAGGAGTGCGAATTGAAACCGTCATTCGAATCATGAGTCGCTGGCACAAAGAGAAGGTTTTAGAAACTCATGATGACGGCTACCTACTTCCCAATAGAGAAATACTTATCTCGATTGTGGAGGAGTCATTTTAATCTGTCGCCATCCTGAAAAATTTCTAAAAGATACTGATCTTTCGCTTCTTTCTTCAAATCGAATTTGAATCCCATTCTGAGGAGCTGCTTCATGAGCGGTTTCGGCTCGAAGGGAACATGAAGAATGATCCTCTCCTCGGCATCGAGTCGTTGAAGGCGGTCCATGATCAAAGGATAAGGCTCCAGGCCGGAAGCCATTAAGCTGCCGATGTCGAGATGGTTCAACTTTGAATCAGTTTCCATGGCAATTCTTCTTAGGATCATTCTGACCTGATCCGAAAGGACTTCCTATGATTTTCATCATAACCAAAAGCCTCATTTCGAGAGAAAAAACATCTATGAGCTCCTTTGAACCGAAAAATTCATTAGAGAAAATTCCAACGGCGCAGAAGCTTTTCGATCGGCCCTTCTTCTGGCTCATCGCTGGCTTTGCCGTAATGCTGATTTTCTACACTTTATGGGGATTGTTTGAGATTTGGAATTTGCCAAAGGCAACGCTGCCTTAAGAGCGAATGGAGATTTAAATTATGTCAGAGAGCGACAAATCAATGCACTCGGGACTCCTCGCTGTGGAAGGCGTCTGGTGGAAGGCAATTCCTAAGCAGGAAAAACTGTGGATCACCATCGCATTTATATGGTGCTTGATCCTATTTGCGATGATGCCCCTTTGGCATATGCGCGGAGGACAGAATCCATCCGGCATCCGCGCTAAAGTAACTCCCGCTGAATATGTTGAAAGAGTGGAGCGCTTTGTCGAGGACTATAAAGTGGGTGAGGATAACGGTTTTCCAGTCGTAGAGCCCCCAGCCGGAGCTCATATTTATCTTCTGGCGAGAATGTGGCAATGGTACCCTGTTCTAAAGCTCAAGAAGAATACAAAATACATTCTGCATCTATCTTCAGCAGACATTAACCATGGATTCAGTCTGTTTCCTCTCAACCTAAACTTTCAGGTCGTCCCTGGATATGACTACGGACTGAAAGTTGAACCCAATCAATCGGGGGATTTTCGAATTATCTGTAATGAATTTTGTGGGATTGGGCACCACACCATGGTTGGCAAAGTTATTGTCATCGACTGATGACGAAAAGAAGGAGAACAAAGAGTGATTCAAACTCTTCAGGCAAAGTTTCGCACATGCTCGGTCACGGGCTTAAAGGTAAATCGAGATTCGGAACTCCTCATAAAAGCCAACGCAGTCATCGCCGTTGTTTGTCTGTTGGTGGGAGCGCTTGCTGCTTTCGGACTTGTCCTCACTCGCTGGCAGGCGATTCACTTACTGCCGGCCGATTGGTTTTACCGATTCCTCACTCTTCACGGCCTCAATATGCTCATCTTCTTCATCATCTTTTTTGAGATGGCCGTCCTGTACTTCGCTGGGCCGGTCCTTCTCAATTCGCGACAACCGGCTCCAAAAATTGCGTGGGCTTCGTTCGGTTTAATGGTGATAGGAATGTTGCTGGTAAACACCATGGTTCTCACTGGTAATGCGGACGTTTTGTTTACTTCCTACCCGCCTCTTCGTGCTCATCCGGTTTATTATTTGGGAATTATACTTTTCGCGGTTGGCGCATTAGTAGTGACCGGTTTGTTTTTTGCCTCGCTCGTCGTCGCAAAACGAGAAAAATCGTACTCGGGAAGTATTCCTTTAGTCTCGTTCGGAGCCCTCACGGCCGCAATTATCGCCGCTATCACTTTGGTGCATGGAGCGATGACTTACATTCCAACTTTTCTTTGGTCACTTGGCTATATGGAGTTAGACCCTCAGGTCTATCGACTTCTTTTCTGGGCGCTTGGACACTCCTCTCAACAAATCAACGTAGCTGCCATGGTTGCGCTTTGGTATTTCCTCGGAGCCGTTACCGTGGGAGGGGTGGTGTTAAATGAGAAAGTGAGTCGAACGGCGTTCATTCTCTACATTTTGTTTATCTCTATGGCCTCCGCGCATCATCTTTTAGTCGATCCTGGATTTGGCCCGGCGTGGAAGGTTTGGAATACGAGTTATGCGATGTATCTTGCGGTGCTCGCGAGCATGGTTCACGGATTCACGGTTCCAGGTGGAATAGAAATGGGCCTAAGACTCCGAGGATACACGCAAGGATTCTTTGGATGGTTGAGAAAGGCTCCATGGGGTGATCCTGGATTTTCAGGTCTCATGCTGTCCTTAGTAATTTTCGGGTTCTTAGGAGGAATCACGGGCGTCACGATTGGAACCGAGCAAATTAATATCATTGTTCATAACACGATGAGATTGCCGGGACACTTCCATGCCACTGTTGCCGGCGGAACCGCCCTCTCCTTTATGGCTGCCACGTACTACATCCTTCCCCTCATTTTTCAGAAGCGAGTCTCATTCTGGCCATTGGCAAAGATTCAACCTTATCTCTTCGGGGGAGGTATCACGACAATGGCAATGGCAATGATTTACATGGGAATATTTGGAGTGCCTCGTCGACTATGGGATACCTCATTTTCAAACGCGCCATTCTCGGTCGAATTTCATCCGGTCGTTTGGGTCACTCAAACGATTTTCGGAATCGGAGGACTATTGGCCGCGACGGGGGCGCTCGTTTTTGTCATTATAGCAGTGGCGACCGTATTTTTTGGCAAGCCACTCACCCCTGAATCGATTGCCAAGAGCGCAAGTGGCATCCCTCAAGGAATTCTAAAACTTCCGCCTCAGATCTACTCGGGCTCCGAAGTTCAAAACGTCCACGAACGAGGTGCGAAGGGAACAGTCATTCTTGTATTCATCTTTCTGGGATGTTTTGTGCTTTACTACTTTGTAAATTGGAAAATCCTCTCGTTTGTTTGGAAGGTGGGTTAGAAATCTTGTTCACTCATATTCGGTCCCCCTCTTGGATGCTCGGACTTTGGCTGTTGACGACACTTTTCTGGTGGGGATTTGCCTTTTATCCCACTGAAATCCTATCGACCGAATGGCTCGACGCGGCTCGAAATGCCTGCTTTGGAACTCTCGAAAATGGTCTACCTGATACTTACGGCTGGATGATCTTAATTCTCGGACCCCTGTCATTTTTGATCGCGCTATTCGTAGTATGGAAAACCGAACTTTTTTCCGAATTACAGACGTTGTCTGCAAAGCCCTCAGGGTTCGCTATCGTAAGTATTAGCATCGTCCTTATCGTCATCGAAGGCTCTTGGATTGCGGGAAAAGTGGTCGCAGGAATTCGCATCGAGACTTTCGATTTCCGCTCTGGAATTATCACGGAGCTACCCAACGATTATCCTCGCACGGAATTGCCTGCGCCCGAATTTTCTCTTGTCGATCAGAATGGGGACTCCATTCGCCTTCAAAAATTTCAAAAAGAAAATAAACTTGTCCTTCTTTCGTTCGCATTTGCGCATTGTCAATCTGTATGCCCGTCGCTGGTTGCCCAATTGAAAGAAGCTGTCGCCTCTCTAGATCCAGATCGTGTCGCTTTGCTGATCGTTACGCTTGATCCGCGACGCGACACACCCAGTTCGCTCCCAAACTTGGCCGATCGATGGAACATCCCTAAGAATGGGCATCTACTTTCAGGTTCCGTTCATGACGTTGAGAAGGTCATTCGCTCTTATAATGTCCCATTCACTCGCGACGATCGATCCGGAGATATAGATCATCCCGCTCTCATTTACCTCATCGATCGACGAGGCAAAATTGCGTTTACATTTAATAACGCACCCCCCAAATGGATCGTCGAAGCGTTTCACAGGTTGGAACCGACAGATGGGTTTTGAAGCGAATGAGTTTAGAAAGTTCGAAAGGAATTTATGAGCTAGTTCGGCATTTCATCGAACGTATTCTCACACTTCTCGATCGAACCTTTAACAAGATTTTTAGCTCGGAATTTAACCCCCTTTATAGAAGTGGAACGATAGCCGTAGCCTTGCTTAGTTTTGTTACGGTTACTGGGCTCATACTCGTCTTCTTTTACCGCCTTCAAGAACCGTACGAGTCGGTTAAGGAAATTCAGTCCGCAGAATGGCTCAGGTGGCTTCGAAGCTACCATCGCTATGCATCCGATGCGGCGGTAGTCGCCGTAGTGGTTCATATTTTTCGAATGTTTGCACAGAAAAAATCCTGGGGCCCCCGCATTCTGGCTTGGTGTTCAGGTGTAGCGCTCCTCGCCCTTCTTATGGTGTCTGGTTGGACCGGATTTGTAATGGTTTGGGATGCACAAGCTCAGAAGCTGGCGATTTCAGGGTCGAGCATATTCGACTCTCTGGGAATATTTGTGGATCCTATTTCTCGATCCTTTGATGGATCCGTGAAACAGCCGCCCCCGTCATTTTTTTTCCTGAATTTATTTCTTCACATCGCCATTCCTCTTTCGATGATTTTCGGAATTTGGATACATACCGCAAAGATGGCGCGAGCAACCTGGTTTCCAAATCGAAATCTTCTTTATTCCCTAGGAGTTCTCTTTCTAATCATATCTTTTGCGTGGTCGGCAACACTCGACGATAAAGCGGATTTGCTTCTCTCTCCCTCCCTATTCTCCAAAGATATATTCTTCAATTTCTGGCTCACCTGGGGGAATCATTCGCCCAGGAACGTTTCAATTTTCTGGAGTTCTATTATTCTTGGATTGCTCGTCCTCCCTTTCGTCCTAAAACCACAAGCTGTCGCGCGTCCGCAACCCTCTGATCTAGACGAGAAGAAGTGCCATGGATGCACGCAATGCGTAACGGATTGTCCTTACGAAGCCATTCAAATGATTCGTCGGAAATCCGAGCCCTTCATTTCCGACACGGTCGCCATTGTAAATCCTCTCAAGTGTGTA
>DDSI01000115.1:4064-5431 GCA_002343335.1 Bacteriovoracaceae bacterium UBA2394 | reverse complement strand
GATCACCTCCTTTCTAAGGAAAATATTCATCCCGCAAGGATGGAATATATGTGGTTAACGACTGATTTCAGCGCTGCCTCACTCTTTCGAGTGAGGCAGCGAGTTGCTACTTAATTTTGAAAGAGCAATTTGCCTCTGAACCCCAATCAATCGACTGGGGTTTTTTTTCATTCTTTTTTCATGAGCTCCGCAAAAAGTAGATTGAGCGATGCCCAAAGAATGTCGCCCTACTGTTTCGTCAATTTTTACCTCAAACAGTAAACATTTTTTTATCTCGGCCAGTTCACTCATCTTTTTTCTTCTAACTTTTTTTAGCCCTACCGGAATGGACATTGCGATTCCCTTCACACTGTGAAGATTGCGTCATTTTTAATCAGTGAGGAGAAGAGTATGCGTTCAATGTTTGGTTTGATGGTTTCATCCTTTCTACTTGTTTCCTGCGGAGACATGGAAGATCAGTCCAACGAAATCCCATTTGATCCTAGCCATGACGATGTGGCGCTCGAAGCGGAGCTAGCTTCCGTGTATCTCAGTGACTTGGCGTGGAGTAGTGCCGCGAATGGATGGGGCGATGTTGAGAAAGATAAATCAAATGGTGAACGTGCCACCGGAGACGGAAAGGCGATAAAGATTAATGGAAAAATCTATTCTAAAGGACTCGGGGTACATGCCAATTCCGAAATCAAGTATGTCCTTCAGGGAAAGTATTCGAGCTTTTTGTCTGAAGTCGGCGTGGATGACGAAGTGGACTCTCTATCGAGAAGCTCTTGTCCCGGAACGGTTTTATTTCAAGTGTATGCCGACAACGTAAAAGTTTTTGATTCCGGGGTTATGAATCCCTCGATGGCAGCGAAATCACTGCAAGTCGATTTAGCGGGGAAACAAGAGCTCCGATTGGTGGCGAATTCATCGGGCGATAATGCAAATTGTGATCACGGAGATTGGGCAGGTGCGAGGTTAGTTTTGGCTCCGGCGCCGACGCCGGCAGGTATTGGTAACGGGCTTCGTGCCGATATTTTCGCGAATAGGGACTTATCAGGGAAGGCAGTCTCGAGGACAGACGCGAAGATCGATTTCAATTGGATGAAGGCCTCTCCCGATTCTAAAATTCCAGCCGACAATTTTTCAGTTCGATGGAGCGGTCAAGTCGAGCCTCGATATTCTGGAACATATCGCTTTTATACTCAGTCGGACGACGGAGTGCGTTTGCGAGTGAATAATCAAGAGATCATCAATCAGTGGAATTTGCATTCAGCACGTGAAGATAGTGGCACCATCGCATTGGTGGCGGGCCAAAAGTATTCGATCGTGATGGAATATTTTGAAGCTGGTGTGGATGCTGTCGCCAAACTGTCTTGGTCGAGTGC
>DDSI01000115.1:0-4040 GCA_002343335.1 Bacteriovoracaceae bacterium UBA2394 | reverse complement strand
GAGCCGATTCTCCCGCCTCTAGCCCCTTCTAACGTTTCCGTTATCTCCTCTACAGCCACCGAATTAAAATTGGCTTGGTCCGATAACTCCAATAACGAAACAGGATTTAAGGTAGAGCGTAAAGCAGCAGATTCTGCGTCTGCGTTTCAAGAAGTCGCAGCGCTTGCGGCAAATGTGACTACGTATGACGTTAAAAATCTTTCTTCAGCTACGAAATATTATTTTCGTATACGTGCTCTCAATGAAGGTGGATTTTCAGATTACTCCCAGGAAGTGGAAGGGACGACTGCTTCTATGCCAACACCGCCTCCCCCTCCGACCCCTACACCCAATCCAAACCCCACGACTGGAAAGAAAATTACAGACTACGGGGCTGTAGCGAACGATGGGAACGACGATGCCCAAGCCATTCTTGCGGCTGCAAATGCTGCTGGCGCAGGTGGAACGGTGATTATTCCTTCGGGGACTTTTAACTTGCGAAATCAGATCGTTTTGCCTGGCAATCGTGCCTATCTAGGACAATCGGGCGCTCGATTGAAAGGTCTCACACCCGAAGGCCCTCTCGTTAAGGCGAGTGGGGACGGATTCACCTTCGAAGGAATTACATTCGATGGAGGCGGGATCTTTATGGATAAATCCGGAAGTTTCAGTGCGAATAACGTGTTTAATAATAATGTGTTTCGTCTGACAGGTAATGGCAGCGAACGCAATGGAATCAATTTCACCTGCGGATTTCGCAATACCCGAATCACCAATAATTATTTTACCAGCATCGATACAGGTGGAAATCATTCCTTTGGTTTGTATGGATACAATTATTGGGATTTGACGATCGCCAATAATGAATTCATCGATATTGGAGCCGGCATGCATATCGATGCGTTTGGCGGGTCGGGTAATCTGTTGGTGGAGCAAAACTATTTGAAAGGCGTGAAGGGTATGGGATTGGAGTTCCAAGGAACAGCGACCAATCTTAAATTCATCGACAATTGGTACGAGGAGCCTTCGTTTGTCGCACGGCCTGGAACCGCGAATGGAAATACTTTTGCGTACTCTCTTATTGTCGACAAAAGTAGCAACATCCAGATTCTTCGCAATGTAATGATTGCCCCGAAAAGAGGCGCCGTACCGAATGCCAATGACTATGTGCGTGTGACGTTCGAAGTCGGAGGCGACAACGCATTGGTGGAGGATAATTATAGTAACGGTGGAAATCACGTGCTCGCTATGAATGATGGGGTGGGGACAAGCTCTGTCATTGCACGTAATAACAAATTTATAAATTACGCTCAGGCCGCAAGCTGCTCCTTTTGCACCACGGGTCGCTCTCTGACATTGTCCAACAATGGAAACATTCGATTGAGTGATGTCATGGAATCTCGAATTGCCGCCAATCGAAAGCCGGGAATTGGGAGCAAGCGATACTAACCAGTTCAGAAAATTTCCATGACCTGAATGCATACGAAGCCTGCATCGGATCGAACTCCGGTGCGGGCTTTTTTAATTTCTTAGAGTGGGGTTAATGCGGCGGCGCATCAATCTCAATCATTTCAAGATTCTTTCACCCCGTTCTCAACGAATCGAACCTCAGAGAGAATAGGGTCATGAACTCGATCGACCCTCGCTTTGCTACAAATCTTCTGATGATGGTTGCCTCAAAAGAAAATAAGATGATCAAGTCTCAATTGCGAGCAGAAGCGGAGCAGGTCCAGGTTCAGCAAAATATGCAACAGGCTTCTGTTGCACTCGATCTTGCGGGATGTTCGAGTTGCTCGTTTGAGACCTGGGGATAATCGACTCCTTCGGAAAACTCCGCACTTCATTTTCTTCATCTCGAATCGGCTAACTGCTATATGCGGAATGGATGAGCATTTTCGATATTCAAGCACTCGACATCGATGGCAATGAAGTGAGTTTTGCAAAATTTAAAGGGAAAACGCTCTTGATCGTGAATGTAGCGAGCAAGTGTGGGTTTACGCCGCAGTATGAAGGACTTGAAAAGCTTTATCTTGATTTGAAGGATCGAGGACTTCTTGTACTTGGATTTCCATGTAATCAGTTTGGCGCGCAGGAGCCTGGCTCGGATACTGAGATTAAACAATTTTGTGGGCTTACCTATAACGTGACTTTTCCTATCTTTGCGAAGGTCGATGTAAATGGAGGAGGTACTCATCCTCTCTTTAAGTTGCTCAAATCCGAAGCCTCTGGGTTTTTGGGTACAGAAGGAATTAAGTGGAATTTCACTAAATTTCTTGTCGATAAAACGGGCAAAGTGGTTCGTCGTTACGCTCCTACAGTCACGCCTGAATCGCTGCGTAAGGACATCGAAGCCATACTCTAAAAAATGCGAGTTCTTTCGCAGAGGCGATTTCCTCAGTGCATCGACGGAATGGGGACCTAAGTGACCAAAACTTCTGTTTTTGAGCTCTAATTGGGCTCTGTACCTTCTGTTGTCACCCGTTCGTTTCTACCAAATGGGTGAAATCTCTGAGTAACTTTCGTTTCAGGAGTGTTGGCATCGAATGTCCCGAAACTTGCATTGCAACCTCTCCATGCTGCGCCGCTCAAAGAAATTGAGAAGCGCGACAAGGAGAGGGAGTAAAAAATGTTTCAGGGAAAATTTAAAGTTTGGTCTCTTGCAATTTCGGCGATGACAATGGGCTTGTTCGACTCGGATGTCGAAGCTCAAGCGGTTAGTAAAGTTTCTGCAGCTGATCGTCAACTCGCTGCTGTTTACACACAGTCCGCCTGCTCCACAAATATTCAAAATGCCTACAACCTAATTTTGCGTTACCTCTACGCCAGAGACTACGCGCGCATGAATGCCGCCATAAACACCTACAACAGTTGGCTTACGAGCTGTAATAGAGCGGCACAAATTCGCGCGATCCTCGCTCAGGAAGAAGCTGTGGAAAAAGCTCGTCAACAGGCCGCCGCCGCCGCAGCTGCAGCTGCGGCAGCTGCAAAAAATGCGGCGAGCAATAATTCGCCGGCTCCTGCTTCATCTCAGTTGAATCCATTCGCTGGAGCTCCGAATGATCCTTATTACGGTGGTTATCAACTCGCGGCGCAATACAAAGTCTCGGCGATCCGTCCTCTTTGGGCGAAGATCACCAACTGCGCGAGCCATAATATGTATGTGCTCGATACGGGCGTGAAAGCTGAGCATTCAGATCTTTCAGGTAATGTGATGGCCGCAGCGGGTTATAACACCATCTCCAACAATTCAAACGCCGCTGACGATCAAGGCCACGGCACCTTTGTCACTGGAATGATCGCTGCGAAAGGGAATAACGGAGTAGGAACTGCGGGAATTTGTTGGAATGCGAATGTCATTCCCATCAAAGTCATTTCTTCTTCGGGTTATGGAACGAGCAGTAGCGTTTATAACGGTATGGCTAAAGCGATTGCTGATCATAAGGCTCGTGGAAAAGGCAAAGTAGGTTTTATGAACCTTTCGCTCAGTCTGATTAACACAATTCTTTACGAGTGGGATTACTATCGAGGCAATGGATCTTTCACTCTTCTCTTAAACGAAGCTTTGAAAGCCAATATGGTTGTTGTCATTGCGGCGGGAAATGATGGAGCTCTTTTGCAAAGAAGCAATCTTTCCAATAACGGAATCACACCTAATCTCTTAGTCGTTGGAGCGCATGATTCCGCTGGCCTTGCTGCTTCCTTTTCGGCGCGTGGCAACGTGGTCAATGTTTGGGGACACGGAGTAAATTCTGTGTCGACAAGCATCAGTGGCGGCTATTCGCAAGGAAGTGGAACTTCCTTTGCATCTCCTCATGTGGCGGGAGTTGCCCTTGCGTTGGCCGCAAGATTTCCTTCACTGAGTGCCAGCGACATCGTGGCTCGCGTGAAGCAAGCGACCAACGCGGTCAGTAAGTCTGGTGTGAGCATGTCGCAAATCGATCACGCAAAGATCGCAGCCTATTAAGTAGGTACGTCATCTTTTAGAATTGTTAGCGGGGAGAGACCATTGCATGAAAGAGGATCATCCAACATCGAAAATGGAAACGTCGAAGCCACCGTAT
>DDSI01000255.1 GCA_002343335.1 Bacteriovoracaceae bacterium UBA2394 | reverse complement strand
GGAGTGTACTGATCGAGCCGGAATAAAATCGAATCTCGTGATCGACCCGATAAACGAGCTTCGATCCATCCGCATGGAGATCCCTCGCTTGAACAGCCTGCGAGTCGAGTTGTTCAATGGATTGCTTTGGCAGCGTCACTCGGACCACGCCTTGCAAAGAGCCGGGCGTTCGATTCACGGTAAAAAGTGAAGTTTCCGATTCAACTTGTAAGTACTCGCCAAGGTGCTCCTCCGTTCGGACAAGGACGGGGGGGCTTCTTAAAAGATTGGAGCTGGATGACGAGCAACCCATCCAGAGGTGGCTACAGGTTATCACTATGAGAAGGAATAGGAGAGAAGGAGAGGATCTCATGGAATAGATGTTCCTTCCTGCAAATCGAGATGTACCCAAATCGATTCATGATGAATTTCTACCTCAGAAATTCTCAAGCTCGTTCCACCTAAGTTCATGAGTGTTGGAAGAATTTCCAAATTCGGGAATTCTCCAATGTAACTTTCCCAAAGTCCCTTCGCGACTCGATTAAAGAATTCGATATCCGATGAATTAATGGGAATGGCCGGCGAACCTAACACTTCAATACTCGAAGCCGACGCATCGTCGATCTGTACTTGAAAGTCATCGGTCTTCAATTGAAGCACCAAACGGTCGCCGGCTTCATTGAGCTTCAGCTCTGCGCCGATCGTAGAATTCACACGAATCGCCGCTTGAGGAACGAGACGGTCTTCAATGCGTTTGTTGGCCCCCAGCACGTAATCGGAAATTAGCATCTGAAGTGAATTATTTTGTTTTGCAGAGGGGTGAGATCGGACCCGCATTTGAGGAGCGGTTTTCGAGCCGATTTGAATGACGTCTTCCACATCTTGGACGTCTTTCGCGATCTTCCCCTTCATCGCTTCACCCGACGCAATGCGAGTCACAAATCGTAGAAGTCCTTCGCGGTAAATCGTTTGGAGCGCAGAATTCATAAGGTCCATCGGCAAGACGAGACTGAGATGATGCTGAGATTGAACGAGTGGGGGACGGTCGACGGGAGGCGGCGGTAGGAGATTGAGCATCATCGAAGAGTAGGCCGGCCCCGAAACGAAATTTGAAAACACGTAAAGATCTAAGCTTTGCCGGGAGCTGAAGGAAAACTGAGCCGTGTAAGGTTGCATCACAAATCGAATTTCTCTCTGCGAGGGCAAAGACCTTGCAAGCTCCAAGCGCAGAGCGCCTCGTTGAATGAGAGCTCCTCGCTTCCAAACGACTGATTCTTCCCCAAGCATTTCAAAGAGGGACTGAGAAAAATTCAAACCGCGAAAACGGTTGTATAACCAGCTGGACATTTCGCGCGTCGCGACGTCAAGCCCGAGCATGATGAAGCTATCCAGTTTAGCGGGATCGCTCAGAAGTTTAGCGATGCCGGGCCAATCCGGGCTATGAACTTCCAAGCTGTTGCTGACACCATAGAGCGTGTCAATCGAGAGGCTGACACTATCCAAATTTTTATAAATGAGATTTTGCGGCTTCAAGTGAACATTCATATTTAAGAGCGTTTCTTGATTTGGCTTTGGACGTACCGTAAGCGTCGTGATTTTCGATTCCCGGCTATTCGGATCGCATCCCTCATAGACATCACCTTGGATTTGCTGGAGGGCTATCTGAAACGGAATGATAAGTTCTGATTCCGTTGACATTCCTTTAGGCCGCGATGTTTCCCAACCCTGTCGTTTCCATCCCAGCTTTAACGAAATGTCATAGGTTTTTCCCAGAAAGCAAATATCGGGAAGCACAATTCCGCGCTCCGATTTATCGGCATCCCCGGTAAGCGCTTTTACAAGGCCATCGATAAGCTTTGGTCGCATGACGATGCCAAGAGGATAGCCCTGAGTTTGTGCCTTTAAGGAAGGAACGCCTATCCATAGCGCGAAGAAGATTGTCGAAATCCTAAAAATCATATCGAAGATTTACTCCTAAACGATTTGCGCTCGCCCGATACGCGCCGTCCGATGAAATAGGTTTTAGAATGTCTGACTTGGAGAGTGACGCCTTTGCTTCGTAGGTATTCGTAGCCGAGCGATTCCCATAGAAATGGTGAGCATATTCAGCTCCGATCGTCCAACGATCTAGAAATTTATACTGTGTGAAGACTCCTACCGTAGTGGAATCGAAATCTGCTTGAGAAACGGATAACATATGGTCGTCAATCGCGCTCGTGGCATAGATCGCCGTCAAACCGAAGCTCCACTCTCTCCATAAATTAAATGTTTGAACGGTTCCGATCATCCAGGAATCATTCAGGGGAGCGCCATCTCGACTATAGTCGCGTAGCGAAGCCACTGGCGAGTTCTTCACCGTTAAGGAAAGAGTTCGATTCCATGAATTGAAGGAATATCGACCGAAGTAGTCGCCCGTCCAATAACCAAAAGGTTGATAACGAACACCCGCGACGATGTAAGCNNTCGCCCTCAACTCCGAGTGCGCGCAGGCTGGAACCCATATTTTGCACAAGCGAAGGAGTTCGAAGAATGAGTTCACTATCAAATTCATAAGCGACGGGTGCAAAGAAGGATAATCCAAAGGACCATTGATACGTTGGCCACCAGTGAATGCCCGCGCCCAAGCCGTAAGAATGACTCGTCGAAAATGGAATTTGTGCGCGCGCCGCCAAGGAAGCATGCTCCGCAGGCATATCTTCAGCATTGATCACGCTTCGCATGAATTCGGAGAGGTCTACTTCAAGCTCGCTCTCCAAAAATGCTACGGAGTAAATCGCACTTAAGCCAAATGACCATTCACTCGAAGGCTGATACGCAATCGTGAATTGATGGTGCCACGGAATGATGAGGCCGGAGATGAGGTCGTAGCGCTGTGAGCCTTTCGCATCGAAATTCGCCATTACGCCCGATGGAAAATAGGAGTTGTAACCGAACCGAAACTTTTCCGACCCAAAGTCGCTGCAAATGGAAATACTCGGTACCGGGCCTAAGCTATTTGTGTCGGAACTTCCGTAACGCCCTCCCGTGTTCGGATCCCGCCCAGTTCTTTGATAGCGCATCCATCCCCACATTAAATTCATCGAGCCTTCAATCTGCGTGTGACGACAATAACCAATGAGCGCCGGATTTAAGTGCGCGGATTGGGGCGAGATTTGTGTGGGTGAAGCTGTAATTCCGTTCACGACGGAACTGAGTGACTGCGCGAGAAGAGGTCCTGACGAATTCAAGACGGCGAGGACGCTAAGACTCAGTAAATTCACGACATTTTTGAAAACGCCCGCCATAGAACGCGCCAACCTAGACCAGGAAGAGGGTTAACTCAACCCCCCGCCGGCTTCAGGGGGGTGGGGTGTCCGTATCCGAAAAAATGAGGTATTTTGCCCCTTTAGAAGGATTTAGTTTCATGAAGTATCTAGCTCTTGGCACCCGAATTCAGACCTTTCGTAAGGAAGCAGGGCTTTCGCTGGAGGAAGTGGCCAAGATGACCGGCATTTCAAAGGGCCAGCTTGAGCGGTTTGAGTCGGACGAAGAACAGCCGATTATCGCCCATCTAATTAAATTGTCGAAAGCTCTCGGCGTGAACGTGGCCGACATTTTTCGAGCAAGGCCCTCTAAGCGAAGTTTTGAAGTGATTCGACGAGCCGATCGTCAAAAAATTCGTCCTCTGTTGGAACCCACAAGAGGAGCTCGAATTTTTGACTACTCCTATGAACTGCTGACCCATCCAGGCGGGGATAAGCACATCGACGCCTATTTGATAGAACTCCCACCCCATTCGGGAAAGCCCCCATCGAAAAATGTGACCCACGAGGGAGAAGAGTTTCTGTACGTCCTTGAGGGAGAAATTCAGGGTGAAATCGGCGGCGCGAAGTTTCACTTGAAAGCGGGAGACTCACTCTATTTGCGATCGAGCGCTCCGCACGTATTTTATAATCCTACGGACCGTCCGACGCGTGCGGTTGCCGTCGTCTATCCATTTTAATTTTATCACTTACATTCGGTCTCGGCATTTTGAATTGCTTTAGTCACTTCTGTTGGAGGGTCAGGAATATCGCCCACGATCGCTTTTAAGAATTCCGAGAACGTCGCCGGCTCCAATCGATAAGCCACGCAAGTTGCATTTCTTCGAATGTCACCGCGCAGATTTTGATCCTTGATCACCTCCGCAAGTTGAGGCCTCGCTCCTTTATCATTGAGGGTCTCTACGAGGGCCAGAAGAGGAGCCATCGTTCGCCGGAGGCGGGTCGACTCCAGCGTGGCACGCGCGGCCTTTTTCCAATACTCCACTTCCGCTACCGGGAGTTTCGCAATTTCTGATGCTCGCCCCGCTGTCAAAGCGGCGAGGGCGGTGATGGCGATAAGTCGCATGCGGGCGCTTTCGCCTTCAAGAGCTACGGGAAACCACGTCTTTGCGATGTTGTTCAGCTCCAAATTAAATCGACTTAGGTATTCCACGCGAATTTCAGAAAGACTGCGTCGCGTATCCGGCTTTCGAAGCGCTTCCAACTCGCTCTTATAAGTTTCATCCGCCATTCCGTTACATTCGGAGAATGTTTCTCCCCAATCGAGTCCAATGTAATCGGGCTTTGCGAGAATCTGCTGGAGTAACGAAGCCCAAGACCATTGTTCTGCAAATTTTTGGACCACTGCAAAATCGGTGCTATTCGAAATTCTTTCAATACCCGATGCAGTTTTTTGACAGACGAGGTGCAGCACTTGAGTTCGCTTGTAGGCCGCCGATGCCATTTTCCACATTTGTTCCGCTTCCAGAGCAGAGACATCGCTCCATCGATGATGTTCTCGAGTGCGAAGCATTTGGGATTGCACCGTTGGAGGAACATGTTCAAAAATTGGTCGTGCCGTAGCGGTCGGTGTAAGCCACGTTTCAATAGTATTTTTAAAAAGCTCGTACTCAGATTCCTCAGTAAACATGAAGAGGGGAGCGTGAATGTCCTTCGAATCAAAAGCCAGAATTTGACCATTCGCCGGAGCTCGAATGCTTTCTGCTGGAGCACCATTATTCAAGTTGATCTCGGAAATGACAGTGGGAGCTCCGTCCGTAAGCTGCAGAGTTTGAAAGGTAAGAGGAAGCAGTGTGCTTCCGTCGGGATCAAAGAGGTTTGCATCCACACGTGCCTCGGGCTCCACTGAAGAAGGCGTAAGCTTTAAAGTGGCTACGGTTTTCGCTGCGAGAGCGCGACGTACCCGAGAAATCATTTCATCGCCAAGATGAGGCTGAAAGGCTGCGAGAAAACTTTCGGTAGAGACCGTGCCGAAGGCGTGAGTCTCCAAAATGTCCCGAAGAGTCGCCCAAAATGTTTCCTCCCCGGTCATCGCTCTTAGTTGCGTGATGAGCCAAGCTGCGCGCGGATAAGGTCCGCTCGTGTATTTATCTTCGG
>DDSI01000281.1 GCA_002343335.1 Bacteriovoracaceae bacterium UBA2394 | reverse complement strand
GCGTAATTTTGAATAATTTCTAAGGTCGATCGATCTGAATCGTAAATGCTGTACCAACCTTGCGGTTCCTGCGCGGGATCTCCAATAAATGGATCTCCGGGCCTCCAAAAGCTGCCATAAGGCACTTTAGGACGACCTTCCCCGGCCCAAGCCCAAAAATTAATGCCTACGAGAGGCGCTTTATCGGCAATCGCCCGGACGACCTCCTCCAGAATATCTTTATAATAGAGATCTCGATACGTCGTATCGGATTGCGGATCGAAGGATTGGCCTTCGCGAGCCAAACCGAACTCTTCAAAGACCAAAGGTTTGTTCAACTTCCGCGCCTTTTCCGTTTGATCGCGCACATAAGCTCGCATTTTCGCAGCCGCTCCCGCATACGTTTGCTTCGCTTTCTCAGGATCGTACCAACCCCAATTCTGCGCCCACACATGAGCCGTCGCGTAATCGATATTTTGGTAAGCGTGATTTCGAATGAGATCGAGACCCACAGACGTCGGATCACTCGCTTCCCCCTCGCTGCCGGTAGTAATGAGATGTCGAGAATCTAACGAGCGAATTAAATTGGCGGTGGATTCGATCCAGCGATTAAACGCAGTCACGTGACTCAGACCTCGAGGCTCATTTGCGAGCTGCCAGGTCATGATGGCCGAATCATCTTTGTATTTCTCTCCTGTGTAAGAATTTTTCCTCAAAACTAACATTCGGATGAAATTCTCATAGAGGGAGGTGGCCTTTTCATTGGCGTAAAATTTGGCGGTGTAATTTTGATAGGTTCCCCAGGATCCTCCTGGATAAGGCGGAGGATAGGGAATGGGTTCCCTCGTCACCCAGTTTAAATATTGAGCCATGCCGCCGGAAAAGTGCCAAAAATTATTAAGAATCATCACGGCCTTCATTTGTCGCTTTTGCATTTCAAAAAGTACGAGATCCAAACCTTTCAAAACTTCTTCATCGTAGATGCCAGGCTCAAGTTGCATCAGGGGTGCAATTCGAAGCGGAGAGCCTACGGGCCCCTCAGAAGCAGCTAATATTCGCAAATTGGTAGCACCCAATGCCTTTAAGCGATCCAATTCACGAGCGAGTCGTCCGGTATGCGGTTGGCCCGCGCGCAAATCCTCGACTGCGATGTTCATTGCAGCCCAAAAGTTAGCGCCGACAAACCGATAGGGTTTCCCATCGAGCTCGAACTGCGAACCGACGCGCTTAACGAAACCCTCCTCGGCAAATAGGGAACCCATCCCAACTGAAAATAAAATGAATCCAAAAACAATAGTGAAAGCTCTCAACCCGATCCCCCTTCTTAAAAGACAGCTCGACATTAATAAGGAAGGATTTCAAATGGCAACCAGACAATTGGATTGACACTCCCCCTCCTGCCTTTGCCAAACTCTCATGGGGCTAAGGAGGGGAACATGAGGGGATATTTTTCTAAAGTTTGGAGACCATTTTTATTTTTGGTCGTTTTCGTTTCCTTTGAAGGCTCTCTCGCTGCAGCAAACCCACCCAAATTTTTTCCACTTAAAAACGTAGCCGTTCAAAATGGTCGATTCGGCGCAGGATTAAATATGGACTTTCAATTTGCCACACCGAGCCCCGATCGAGCTGCGGAATACAAATATTTTATGGAGCGCCGAAATGGGACCGGCGTGTTCACCTCCGTCCGAGGTTTTCCCAACGACGAAAACGCCGGCTTCGAACTGGGAGTCCGTCAAAATTCTTCGAATGCGTATCAATACTTTCCTCCTCATCGAAACATCGCCACCACCCTTCGAGATTTCGAAATTGCCGTGAACCTCACTTCCTTTTCCTTACGAGGTCGATTTGGCAATCTACGAATCACACAAACCTGGACTTCTCCATTTTTTCCCATGAAGGAAAATCCGTCGGAGCTTGTAAAGAAAATGAATTTCGCGCCGTTCTTCTATGTGGAGCTGAAAATCGAAAATATTGGAAACAGCGATGAGCCTTTTGACGTCTCTATCGGTATGAAAGGTGTCATTGAAGAAGCGCGACTGATTGCGGGATTAAAGACTCAACTCTATCGCGTTCGGAGCGATAAAAGCGGTCTTCGTGGATTCTCTGCCTTACCCGACCGATTCCCTCTTCTCCGAATGCTCCAACGCAAACCGGAATTGAACCCTTTTATGAGCGTGGATTTGAATGACTTCAGTCAAAGTTCGGGAGGATTTACCTTTACGGGGGAACTAGAACCAGGACGATCGGCTCATGCACGCTTCATCTACTCAGGATTTTTGAATGAGGCTTTCATTCAAGATAACCGCATGCCAGCAAAACAAATGCGTTGGTACAAATACAAAGCGTATTTTGGAAAAATTGACCATGTCATTGAATTTGCGAAAGGCCATCGATCTGAAATTGAAAAGTACACCGATCAGTTCGAATCCCTTTTAGATCAATCGCCCTACAGCGACGTTCAAAAGTTTGCCGTCGCACAGTCTTTCCACTCCTATCTCACCAATACAATTTTTTTGAGTGAGGCCAGTGATCGTGACGCTTCCTTCCTTGTCAAAGAGGGGGCTTGCGGTTTTATGAGTACGGTGGACGTCGCCCACGAAACGTCCATTATTGAAGGGCTGTTCTTCCCTTCAGCAATCAAATATCAAATTCAGGATTGGATTTCGACAAAACGCAGCGATGCCTATGGAGAGGTTATCCAACATGATATTGGCAGTGGCGGATACGAAATGCTCACTCCCAAGCAAGCTTATGATACCGATATCGGGGGCAACATGTCGGTGGAGGAAAATCTGAATCTCGTGTTGCTGGCGCGTTGGTATCAACATCAAAGCAAAGATGATCAATTCATTCGGGCAAATGAGGGAACTTTGCATGCTCTCATTGAATCGGTCATTCGACGCGATACCAACGCCGACGGCTTGCCCGACATGCTCGCCTACTTTAATACGTATGATTTGGGAAATGCGCTCCATGTGAGCGCTCAAAATCTTTACATCGGCATCAAGCTTCTCGGCGCACTTATCTCCATTCAAAAAATGTTTCCCCACTCGCCTCACATGGAAATGTGGAATCAAACGATCGGAAAATTAAATCTCACCATTCAAACGGCCTCCATGCGAATGGGAAATGCCGACCACAGGCTCCCCACGGTGCTCTTCGACAACTGGACTTCCTTTTTAGCAGGATGGAACTATTACGATCAGTATCTCGGCCGAAAGCGTATTGCTGCAGAAGCCAATGATTGGACTCCCGTGCATGGAGATGGATTGCTCTATCCCGTGCTCACGGGCGATCTTTTCTCCCCCGATGTATTCCCCTACGTGAAGACATCCCTTGAAACGATCTATCATTCCAATCTGAGAAACTTCGAAGGTACGCGCGTGAAAAGTACGGAGGGATTTTTCACCCTCGCAGCGCCTGCAAATACCAAACCGGGAGATCTGCAAACGGGCGAAACCTGGCTCTCCAAAGTTTTTATTTCCAGCTATGTCACGCAACAATTGGGACAACGCTTAGAACTCGCTCAAACTCCACTGCTCGGTGGCCACTTTGATCCGATGAGCCCACTTTCTTTTGCAGGAGAACAGCATTTGAAAAATGGTTATGCGGGATTCGCCTGTGATTGGAAAAATGTGGGCGATCACTACGAGCCGGGACAGTATTTACTTTGGTATCCGAGAGGAGTGAGTTCCTTTCTTTTCAATCCGGCATTTCTCCATCATAACTAGTCTCCATGCGACAAAACACATCGCGATCGACGAAAGCACGACTGGGGATTGATTTCGGCGGTACAAAAATTGAAGCAGCCATTCTTTCTTCTGATGGCCATATCCTCTTCTCCCATCGAGTTCCCACCCCTCGACACGACTATGAAGGAAGTCTTCGAGCCCTTTTCGACCTCGTCGCTCTCGCAGAGAAGCAATTAGAATATCCGAAAGGTAAACTGCACGTCGGCATAGGCACTCCCGGAGCGGCTTCGGCTCGGACGGGACTCATGAAGAATTCCAATTCCACTTGGCTTCTCGACAAACCCCTCCTGCAAGATTTGCAAAAGGAATTGGGATCGCGAGTACGCATTACCAATGATGCCAATTGCTTCGCGCTTTCGGAAGCCACGGACGGTGCGGCGGCAGATGTGGCCATTGTGTTTGGAGTAATTGTTGGAACTGGTTGCGGCGGTGGAATCGTGGCCAATGGAAAAATTTTAGCGGGAAGAAATTTGATTGCTGGCGAATGGGGACACAACCCGCTGCCCTGGATGTCGCGAGAGGAATTTGAGGATCAACCCTCATGCTATTGCGGAAAAACAGGATGCATTGAATCCTTCGTATCGGGGCCGGGCCTCAGTCGAGATTTTGAGAAACATTCGGGCCAAAAAATTCCTGCAGAAGAAATTGTGACGCTCGCTTTTGAAAAAAATGATGCCATCGCCGAAAAATGCATGAAGGATCATGTGGATCGATTGTCCAGAAGTCTTGCACAGGTGATCAACATTGTAGATCCAACGGTGATCGTACTCGGTGGCGGACTTTCGAAATTAGAGCATCTCTACACAGAAGTTCCGAAGCGATGGCCATCCTATGTTTTTTCTAATGAAGTTCTCACGGAACTTCGACGCCCCAAGTATGGGGACGCCAGTGG
>DDSI01000142.1 GCA_002343335.1 Bacteriovoracaceae bacterium UBA2394 | reverse complement strand
GCAGTGGAATGCGTAAAGCTCATCCGCGAACTCCGCCGTTACGGCGCGGACGTGCGCGTGTCGATGACGCCGTCGGCGACAACCTTCGTGAGTCCCAAATCTCTGGAGTGGGCGGCGAAAAATCCCGTGCTCACAGACCTCTCCGGCGCTGCCGAGCACATCACCCATGCCGATGCTGTCATCATTGCACCCTGTAGTTTAGATTTCATGTCGAAGATTGCCCTCGGCCTGGCGGATTCCGCTGCTGCGACTCTCGTGCAATCCGCAATCAGCCGCATTCCCGTTTTCTTTGCGCCGTCCATGCACCTCAGTTTGCAGGGCAACCCGGCCTACGCGCGAAACTTGGAAGCCCTCCGTGCAATTTCTCATGTCACGATTTTTGAAACGCAGGTGAATGAAGGTAAAGCCAAGATGATGGCGTTTGAGGAAATGGTGGCGCGGGTTTCTCACGCGCTAAACGCTGCGGGAAAACTGGGCGGCAAGTCGGTGGCAATCACTCTCGGCGCCACGCGCTCCCCCGTGGATGATGTGCGGCACTTGGGCAATTCCTCGTCGGGCGCGCTTGGGTTTGCGATTGCCGATGAGTTGTATCGCGCCGGAGCGAATGTGCATGCGATCTGCGGAGATACCTCGGTGGCAGCTCCCCACTCACCCATCGAGATTCAAAAAGTTTCTACGAACTCGGAAATGCTCGCGGCCCTTCAGCTCGTGTGTCAGAGAAGCCGTCCCTCGATTGGAATTTTTTCCGCCGCGGTGCTGGATTTTGAAGTGGCCAATCCGCGAAATGGTAAAACCAGCTCGAAAGATTCTCTTTCTATTCAGTTACAGCCAGCCCCGAAGGTGCATGCAGCTCTCGACTACCGCTTCGAAACCAAGGTGGGCTTTAAACTAGAGAGTCAGCTCTCCGTGGAAGAGCTTAAAAAGAAGATTACCCACTGGGCTTTGGAGGCGCAGTGCCAGTTCGTCGTGGGAAATCGATTGGAAGATGTGCATCGCAAGGATGGAACTAGCACCGAGCATGAGGCTCACATCTGGGCGCGCTCCGCGAATGCCTTTGAAACCATCAAAGGAAAACCGGCGATCGCTCGCCGGCTCCGTGAACTTTTAGAATCTCATTTGTAATTCCATCTTTAGAGCTTAGCTTCCCGAAGCCTGGGTGCTAGGAACGCTGGTCGGCGCTGTCGTCGTAGGCTTACCCTCTGCCGTAATATCTGCCCGAATTTCCCCAGTAGGATCGTACTCGAGCAACGTTTGATCGATGAGCTGCTTGATCGACTTGCCGTAAATCCCCCGAATGACTTCTCCGTACAGCGACTCTTGTTCCAGCATTAAGCGGAGCTGCAACTTAATCGCCGCGGGATTATTTTCCACCTTCGCTTTTGCCAGTTCTACGCGAGTCTGCTGAACAACCATCAGTAACTTCGTAAGACGATCCGTCGCCTCCTGCACCTGCACCAAATAAGTCGCGTTCATATCGACATATTGACGATCCCCCGCCTGTAAATCAGGCGTGATTCCGTAGGCCGATGGCACTTCCCCACTTCCCTGACCCAGAAGTGCATTCTTCGCCAAAAAACTAGAACGTGAAATCCAGGAATCCAGTGTGTATGTCGCCGCGGTGAATCCTCGCCCTGAAAGCTGAATAAAAATTGATGCCGCCAGCGCGAGGGAAAGCCCGATCGCCGTGTTTTTGGTCCACCAATATGGTTTCACCACTTTTTGGCTGATCACCCTTACGTCGGTATCCGTGGCAGTCGCCATCAAATCTGCCGCTCGATATTCCAGCAATTTTACAAATGCGTCGTGTACAGTGACGCTGTTGGCATTCTTCTCATATTTTAAGGGCGCGACATCGGGATCAAAAAGCCCGTACTTTCCGGACCGAACCATATGGAGCAGCGTCTTATACTCATCATGCGTTAAACTTTCCGGCCTATTCTTTCCAACCGTCTTAGAGCTATAGACGAGCTTTAAGTAGTGCTCGATTTTCACAAGAGGCGTTTCTTCTGTATCAAAGAAGAGTCTTTTCGCCCCGGCCATGGGCACGTCACTTCGAGCAGTGAACACCCAGAGCGAGATGGCTCGAAGTCCTTTCTTCACGCCCTCAATAGGATGAATATTTCGAACGGTGTTGCCAATCGTGGTGACCGCGAGACGGCACGCGGACTTCAATGAGTCGCCGTACTCCACGCGTGCGGAGGCCTTCGGTGGCTTCGTAGGCGTAATAGCACCAGTGTCCTTCGCCCAAGCGTTCCACGCGAACAAAACCAAAAGAAGACTCTTTACGGCAAGAGCCCGCCCTCGATTAATTCTCAATTTCTGCTAGTACCTCGCCCTCGGAAATGAACCAAACCAACCATAGACACACCCTGACCAGTCACGTCTTCCAACCTCAAACCCTCCTTACTTTCCGCCAACCCAAATGACCGAAAGCGAAAATCACATTGAGATCATGAGACTTTTTTAGCAACAGAAATTTTCCGCGATTGACCATGAAATCAAAAAAAGTTTCCGCTAGAAGAAGGCGTGTCGAACGCTGAGCTCGAAACTTTTGCCATCGAAGTTGTGAAAACGCTGAAGAGCGCTGGCTTCGAAGCCGTCTTCGCGGGCGGATGTGTGCGAGATCGACTCATGGGGATTCCTCCCAAAGATTTCGACGTCGCCACGAATGCTCTGCCGGATGACGTGCGCCGGCTCTTTCCTCGCACGGTGCCCGTGGGAGAAGCATTCAACGTCATACTCGTACTCTCCAGTCACGAGGAAAATCCCTTTCATGTGGAAGTTGCGACGTTTCGAAAGGATGTCGGAATCGCCGACGGGAGGCACCCTGCTCAAGTGCTCAGCGCAACGGCAGAGGAAGATGTGCAGCGCCGCGATTTCACGGTGAATGGGATGCTCTACGATCCTCTCGAGGATAAATTGCTTGATTGGGTGGGCGGCCAAAAAGATCTGAAAGCGAAAATTCTTCGCTCAATCGGCGAACCCCACCTTCGCATCGATGAAGATCACCTCCGCATGCTGCGAGCAATCCGATTTTCCTCGCGGTTTGGCTTTCAAATCGATCCTTCACTCATGACGGCAATTCAATCGAAGGCCTCCCTCATTCGAAAAATTTCCGCGGAAAGAATTTACGAGGAGCTGACTAAGATTCTCACCGGCGCGCGGGCCGATCTCGCCATGGATGACCTTGCGAGCTCCGGACTTTTGGAGCAGCTCATTCCCGAAGCGCTCGCCATGAAGGGCTGCGAACAACCTCCTGAACATCACCCGGAAGGTGATGTTTGGGTTCACACTCTGCTTCTCCTCAAACAATGCGCGGGCAAAAGTCCTGAAGTTGGCTGGGCCGCGCTGCTTCACGACATTGCAAAGCCTCCGACTTTTAGCCACACCCCGGGCGACCGCATTCGCTTCAACGGACATGCCGAACTCGGAGCCGAAATGAGTGTGCAGATTTTAAAACGATTCAAGGCATCTAACGACTTGATCGAATGCGTGCACGAGCTCGTCCGCGATCATTTGAAATTTAAGGACGCTCCGCAGATGCGTCCATCGACTTTGAAGCGCTGGCTCCGAAGTCCCCATTTTGAAAAACATTTGGAGCTGCACTACATTGATTGCATGGCCTGCCATCAGAATCTTACACTCTACGAATTTTGCAAAAGCGCGCTAGCGAACATGCCCCCCGATATTTTGCGACCCCCTAAACTCGTCGATGGCAACGATCTCATCTCAATGGGGTTTCGGCCCGGTCCGCAGTTCAAAGAGATTTTAGATGCGGTGGAAACCGAGCAACTGGAACAGAGGCTCTTTGAAAGAATGGCGGCGATCGAATTTGTTAAAGCAAAATACGGCTCGCTTAATCGCTGAGACTCACTACTTTGGTCTGATGTAGCGCCTAAGAAATGCGCCTATAAAAAAAGAGTCTTCAGGATCTCACACCCAAAGATCCCACCCCCCTCAATGAAGATTGACCCATAAAAAACCTCCCTTCCCCGGGGAGGTTTTTTTTCGTTTTATTTAAACGAGCGACGAAAGAATATTTCGAAATTCTTTAGGCGAAGTCACGGAAAAGCGCGCCGCGCTCGGCTCATCGCCGACTTTTAGACTCCACGCGGTTTTCGGAGCGGCTAAAAACATTTCTTCATCCGTGCGATCATCCCCCGCGCATAATACGAAACCGGGAGACTCACTCTCTTTAAATCCGCTCAATTTGAGTCCCAAAAAAGTACCTTTGTTGGCGCCCACACTCCGCACTTCCACAATCCGCTTTCCGAGAATCACTTCCACGGGGTCATTTGCCAATGACTCCTCAAGGTGGACATTCAGTTCATAGGCCATGCGCTCTCCAAGACTCGGTTCAACTTCTCGATAATGCCATACCAAGCAGGCTTCCTTTTCCTCCAAAAACGAATGTGGAGCCCGCCGCACGAAGTCCTCCATGATGGCGCGCACACGCGATTTCCACTTCGTCGAAAATGGAATGGTTTTTCTCCATATATCTGAATTTCGATCCCGATATAAAAATCCATGTTCGGCCACGAGATTGATACCCTTTAAATCACCGAACCACTTCTCCAGATCCTTCGCACTTCTGCCGCTCAAAATATAAACTTGGTTTTTCGAATCCTCGCTCGTGTCGCGCAATAGCGCCTTTAACTCCGGAGAAGGAATGGCGAAGTGGGGCCGCTCGACAATTTCAGTAAGTGTCCCGTCGTAGTCTAAAAAGAGCGCCCTTCGCTGACTCTCTTCGTAGTGCTGGCGAAACAAATTCATTTCTTCGGAGAGTTCCTTTGGCGACCCAGGTTCTGCCTTCATCGCCCGGTCTAAATCGGCAATCATACGCTGGCTCCACTCGATCGACGTGTACTCAAACACCAGATCGCGATTCTGTTTACTCTTACGCGCTCTTTCTTCGTCCTCCATTTGAAGAGCATCCCAAAGCGTCTTGGCCATGCCTTCGATGTCCCAAGGGTTCACCAGTAAAGCTTCCGGAAAAATTTGGCTGGCGCCCGTGAATTCACTTAGCACCAAAACTCCCGGCTTTTCGGATCGAAATAGTGAATATTCAAAGCTCACCAAATTCATTCCATCCCGAGTGGAGGAGACGATTAAAATATCCGCTGCAGAATAAAGTGCAGAGAGCTCGTCCCTTGAAATGGAGCGAGTCACATAGTGTATCGGA